>NZ_JBJLRI010000067.1:0-23368 GCF_050871405.1 Kineococcus esterisolvens | reverse complement strand
CGCGGGCCTGTTTAGCCCCCGTTTGGTTTGTTTTCGCGCCGGTTGCTCTTATAACTCGGGTAGGGGGGGGGGGGGGGGGGGGGCGGCCCCCCGCCCCCCCCCCCCCCGCGCCCGGTGAGGCAGCCGCGCCCCGTCCCGGCGCGCGCGGTGCGCACCGGGACGGTCGTGGAGCGCTCGCGCTTCCTGTGCGTGCTGGAGCCGGTGCCCGGCGAGGCCGCCGCGGACGACGTCGTCGCCGCCGTGCGCCGCGAGTTCCCGGACGCGCGGCACCACTGCACGGCGCGGGTCCTCGGTGACGACGGGCAGGTGCGGCGGGCGAGCGACGACGGCGAGCCCGCCGGCACGGCCGGGGCGCCGATGCTCGCCGCGCTCGACGGCGCGGGCGTGACGGACGTGGTGGCGGTCGTGGTGCGCTGGTTCGGCGGGGTGCTGCTGGGCACCGGCGGGCTGGTGCGGGCCTACGGCGGCGCGGTGGCCGGGGCGCTGGCCGAGGCCGGCACGGTGCACCGGCGCCGGGTGGAGCTGGTGCAGGTGCGCGCCGGGCTGGCCGAGGCCGGCCGCGTCGAGGCGGAACTGCGCCGCCGGCACGCCGTCGAGGACGTCGCGTGGGGCGCGGACGGCTGGCGCGCGGTGGTGGCGGTGCCGGCCGGTGGCGGCGGGGCGCTGGCCGCGGAGCTGGCCGCCGCGGGCCTGGCCCCCGGCACCACCCGCCTCAGCGACCTCGGCCCGGCCGTCCGCCCCCTCCCCTGACCCCGGCCCCCCTCCCCGCGGTGGTCGAGGGAGCGGCGACCTCCTCGACCACGGCCGCAGGGGGCGGGGCGGGTGGGACGTACGGCTCAAGCGGGGCGGGTGACGGCGGTCAGGTGCACCGCGACGGTGACGTCCACGACCTCCGGCAGGGCGGCCAGGCGCTCGTCCAGCGCCGCCGCGTCGACGTGGTGGGCGCTGGGCCCCATGAGCACCAGGTCGCGCAGCGCGTCGCGGTCCAGGGGACGCACCACGCTCACCTCGCGCCCGGTCGCGGGCGTGAAGCCGGCGAGGCCGGCGGTCAGCCGCTCCTGCTTGCGCTCCTCCACCCCGAGCATCCCGAGCGCCGCGCGCACCTGCTCCAGGTGCTCCGGCAGCGGCGTCACGACCACCCACGTCCCGCCCGGGCGCAGCACCCGCGCCACCTCCGCCGCGCCGCGCGGGGCGAAGACGGTCGTCACCAGGTCCGCGCAGCCGTCGGCCAGCGGCAGCGGGCGCCACACGTCGGCGCCGACGGCCGCGGCCCGCGGGTGGGCGCGCGCGGCGCGGCGCAGGGCGGGCGCGGAGGTGTCCAGGCACACCCCGCCGGCGCCGGGCAGCGCGTCGAGGACGTGCGCGAGGTGGTACCCCGTGCCGCCGCCGACGTCGACCACCCGGCCGGCGCCGGGCACCAGTTCGGCGGCCAGCCCCGCCAGCGCAGCGGCCACCGGCGCGTAGTGCCCGGCGGCCAGGAACCGCTCGCGGGCGGCGACCATGCCGGCGGTGTCCCCCGGGTGCGCGCGCCCGCCGCCGGAGAGGTTGACGTACCCCTGGCGGGCGAGGTCGGCGCTGTGCCCGGCGGGGCACACCAGCCGCCGCCCGTCCGCGGCGAGCGGCTGCCCGCACACGGGGCAGCGCAGCGCGGGCAGCGCCGTCAGCAGCGCCGCCGGCAGCACCGCCGGGGACGGCGCCGGGGACGGCGGGCGGGGGTCCAGCGCCCTCAGCGCTCGCGCTCGGCGGCCCCGCCCAGCGGGTGCAGGCCCGTCAGGGCGCCCACCCAGGAGGCGGGCACGCGCGCGAGGCGCTCGTCGTAGGCGCGCACCGTGGCGCCGTGGAAGGCGAGGTCGCCGGCCAGGCGGTGCTCGGTGTCGGCGATGGCGCGCCGGGTCGGCTCGTCGGGCTCGACGCCGGAGTGCAGGGACAGCTCGGCCAGGCGGGAGCGGCGCTGCTCGGCGAGCGCGCCGGCCTCCACGGCCAGGTCGCGCAGGCGCACCAGCGAGGCGCGGGTGGCGGCCGCGTAGGCGACGGCGGCGAGGACCACGAGCAGCAGGACGACGAGGACGACGGTGCCGGTGGTGCCCACGCTCAGCCGCCCAGGCCGATGTCGGCCAGGGAGAAGGCGGAGCGGTACTGCAGCCCCTCGGCCTCCACCCGCTCCTTCGCGCCGGTGGCGCGGTCCACGATGACGGCGACGCCCACGACGTCCGCGCCGGCCTCGCGCAGCGCGGCGACGGCGGTGAGCACGGAGCCGCCGGTGGTGGAGGTGTCCTCCACGGCCAGCACCCGGCGGCCGGCGACGTCGGGGCCCTCGATGCGGCGCTGCAGGCCGTGCGCCTTCTCCGCCTTGCGCACCACGAAGGCGTCCAGCGGGGCGCCGTGCGCGGCCGCCCAGCCGCGCGCGTTGGCGGCGTGCACCATCGCCAGCGCCACCGGGTCGGCGCCCATGGTGAGCCCGCCGACGGCCTGGAAGTCCCAGTCGGCGACGAGGTCCAGCATCACCGGCCCGACGAGGGCGGAGGCCTCGCCGTCGAGGCTGGTGCGGCGCAGGTCGACGTAGTGGTCGGCCTCCTCGCCGCTGGACAGCGTCACGCGGCCGTGCACGACGGCCTTGCCGGCGATGAGGGCTGCGAGGCGCTCGCGCTCGGTGGTGGGGGTGCTCACGGGGCACGAGCTTAGGCGGTGACCGGGTGGGCTCCGGGCCGCGGCGGTAACGTCCGGGCCGTGCGCCTGGCCACCTGGAACGTGAACTCCGTCCGCGCCCGCCTGGAGCGCGTCCTCGCCTGGATCGACCGCAGCGACGTGGACGTCGTCGCCCTGCAGGAGACCAAGTGCAAGGACGAGCAGTTCCCCGCCGAGGCGTTCACCGAGATCGGTTACGAGGTCGCCCACCACGGCCTGTCGCAGTGGAACGGCGTGGCGCTGGTCTCCCGCGTCGGGCTGGAGGACGTCGCGACGTCCTTCTCCGCCGACGTGCCGGGGTTCGGGGTGCCGCCGGTGACGGAGGCGCGCGCGATCGGCGCCACCTGCGGCGGGGTGCGGGTGTGGAGCCTGTACGTGCCGAACGGGCGGAGCCTGACCGACCCGCACTACGCCTACAAGCTGCTGTGGCTGGAGGCGCTGCGCGAGGCGGGCCGGGGCTGGCTGGCCCAGGACCCGGCGGCGCCGATCGCGCTGGTGGGCGACTTCAACATCGCCCCCCTGGACGAGGACGTGTGGGACCCGGCGGTCTTCGAGGGCGCCACGCACACCTCGGAGCCGGAGCGCCGCGCCTTCCGCTCGATCGTGGAGGCGGGGTTCACCGACGTGGTGCGCCCGCACGCGCCCGGCCCCGGCACGTACACGTACTGGGACTACACGCAGCTGCGCTTCCCGAAGCGCCAGGGCATGCGGATCGACTTCGTGCTGGGCTCGCCGGCGCTGGCGGCGCGGGTGGGCGGCGCCACGATCGACCGCGAGGAGCGCAAGGGCAAGGGCGCCTCCGACCACGCCCCGGTGGTGGTGGAGCTGGACGGTCCCGACCCCGCGCTGGGGGTCTGACGCGCGGCGCTGCGCCGAACGGTTGAAGACCGCACCCCGGGTCCTCCGCGGACGAGACCTGCCGGGCCCGCGCGGCTAGGTTCGCGAGGGTGCGAGCACCTGTGAACGACTCCGACCTGGAGACCGTCGAGCTGAGCGCGGCGACCGATGCGCCCGGCCAGCGGGCCGTCGCGGCGCTGCTGGAGTCGTGGGCGCGGCGTCCGGTGCCCGGGGACACCATATCGCGGGCGCGGCTGCTGGTGGCCGCCAGCGAGCACAGCGCCTACGCCGGCGACGCGCGCCGGGCGCTGCGGCTGGCGCGCCGGGCGCTGGCGACCGGCGACCACGTCGCCCCGGACACCCGCTGCTACGTGGTGTCGGCGCTGCTGCTGTGCGGCCACCTGCGCGAGGCGGTCGACCTCGTGGAGCAGGTGCTGCGGGACCGGCCCGCGGGCGCGGAGGTGTACGAGTTCCTCGGCGAGGAGCTGGCCCGGCACGGCCGGCACGAGGACGCGGCGCACGTGTGGACGTCGGGGCTGTTCCGGTGCGCGGGCGACGAGGAGGGCACGGAGGTCCTGCTGGCGGCGATGCGCCGCGGCCGCGGACCGGCGCGCGCGGTGGACGTCCGCGAGGTGGTGGGTGCCCAGGGGGCGGTGGGTTCCCGGGAGGTGGTGGACCTGCGCGTGGCGGCGGTCGTGCCGACGCAGGCGCCGGCGCTGGACTGACGCGCGGCGGCCGGCCCACCGGGACCCGGCCGCCGCGCGGTGCGCTCAGCCCTTCACGGACCCCTCGGTCAGGCCGCCGCGCCAGAAGCGCTGGAGCACGATCATGAGGGCGATGAGCGGGACGACGGAGACGAGGACGCCCGCGGTGGTGAGCTCGTAGAACTCCGGGAGCCGGTCGGTCTGCGCCCGCCAGTTCACCAGACCCACGGTGATGGGGTACAGCTGCTCGTCGGCGAGCATGATGAGCGGCAGCAGGTAGTTGTTCCAGATGCCCACGAACTGGAACAGGAAGACCGTCACCAGGGCCGGGACCATCATCCGCAGGCCGAAGGTGTGGAAGATGCGCAGCTCGCCGGCGCCGTCGAGGCGGGCGGACTCCACGAGCGACGTGGGCACCACCGCCCCGGCGAAGATCCGGCAGAGGAAGAAGCCGAAGGGCGACACGAAGCTGGGGAGCAGGACGCCGAGGTAGTTGTCGGTCAGCCCCAGGTTGCTGAACATCAGGAACAGCGGCAGCGCGGTGGCGGTCCCGGGCACCAGCACCCCGCCGAGGATCAGGCCGAACACGAGGTCGCGGCCCTTGAAGTCGTACACCGCCAGCGCGTACCCGCCGGCGGCGGCGAGGTAGGTCGCCACGAGCGCCCCGCCCCCGGCGTAGAGCAGGCTGTTGAGGAACCAGCGCACGAAGATGCCGTCGTCGAAGGCGAAGACCTGCCGGACGTTCTCGAAGAGCTGGAAGCCGGAGAACCAGAACCCGTTCGTCGTGAAGAGGTCCTCGGTGGACTTCGAGGCGGCGACGACCACCCAGTACACGGGGACGAGGAAGTAGACGGCGACGAGCGCCAGCACCGCGGTGACGATGATGGTGCGTCCCGCCGGTGGCCGGGTGGCGCCGCGGGGCGGGGTGCGCTCCGCGGCGCCGGTGGTGGCGAGGCGGTCCTCCTCGGGGCGGACGGCGGTCACGAGTCCCTCCGGGAGACGAGGCGCAGGAAGGCGAACGACAGGACGAACGCGGCCAGGGCGATGACGACGGCCTGCGCCGCCGCCACGCCGTAGTCGTTGTAGGAGAACGCCGAGGAGTAGGCCGCGAAGTTCGGCGTGTACTTCACGTCGATGGCCGGGGAGACGGCGCGCATCACCTGCGGCTCGGCGAACAGCTGCAGCGTGCCGATGATGGAGAACACGGTCGTCAGCACCAGGGCCGGGCGGATCAGGGGCAGCTGCACGGACCAGGCCAGGCGGAAGGGACCGGCGCCGTCGACCTTCGCCGCCTCGTACACCTCACCGGGGATGGCCTTCAGCTGCGCGATGACGATGAGCATGTTGTACCCGGCGTAGGACCACGTGACGATGTTCGCGATGGACCACAGGACCGTCTGGGGGCCGAGGAAGTCCGGGGCGAACCCCAGCGCCTGCAGGCCCGCGACGATCGGCGAGAAGCCTGGCAGGTAGAGGAACGACCACAGGATGCTGGCGATGACGCCGGGGATGCCGTAGGGGGCGAAGTAGGCCGCGCGGAAGAACGCGGGCCACTTCGCCGAGGCCGACTCCAGGAGCAGCGCGAGGATCGTCACCGCGACGATCATCACGGGCACCTGGACCGCGCCGAAGAGCAGGACCCGGCCGATGGAGGCGACGAAGGCCGGGTCGCCGAGCGCCCGCTCGTAGTTCGCCAACCCGGCGAAGCCGGAGGTGATGCCGTCCTCGCCGAGGAGGCCCTGGCGCTCGACGCGGGTGAAGCTCTGCCCGACGGCGTAGACGATGGGCAGGACGAACGTCAGGGCGAACAGGGCGAGGAAGGGCGCCAGCAGCAGCCACGGGGCACGGCGCTGGGCGCGGTCGGCGCGGACGGGGCGCCGGCGCGGGGTCACCGGCCGGGTGGTCGCCCCGGACCCCCGGGTGGCCGGTGCCGCGGGGGCGCTCACGCCCCGCTCCCCGCACGGACCCGCAGGCCCTTCTCGCGCATGATGGTGATCGTCTGCTCCTGCACGTCGGGCAGGGCGTCGACGATGGGCCGCCCGCCGGTGCCGCGCTCGCGGAAGACCGCGGAGAGGGCGTCGTTGAGCTCGATGAAGATCGGTGACCAGACCCAGTCGGGGTTCTGGGCGTCGGCTGCGGGCACGAACACCTCCTCGTTGTAGTTCTGGCCGCCGAAGAACTCCGACGGCTGCTGCCGGGAGGCCCCGATGTAGTCCGGGGACGGCGACCACCCGATGCCGCAGTTCTCGATCTGGGCGTCGATGGCGCGCGGGTCGGTCGTCATCCAGTGGATGAAGTCCAGCGCCTCCGCGGGGTGCTGGGAGGTCGCCAGGACGGCGGCGGTGGAGCCACCCAGGGTGGCGGACGCGTACCCGGTGTCCGGCCACACCGGCAGGGGCGCCACGCCCCAGAGCCCCTCGGTGCCTCCGACGCTCTTCACGAGGGCGTCGCCCCACGAGCCGGTGCTGACCGCGGCGATGGAGCCGGCGGCGGCCGCAGCGGTCCAGCCGGAGGAGAAGGGCGCGAGGGCGGTGTTGTAGAGGTCCTCGGCGAAGGCGGTGTCCATGAACTCGGCGACCGTCCGGGTGGGCCCGCCGGTGAGGTCGACCACCCACTCGTCGCCGTCGGGGGTGAACCAGGTGGCGCCCGCCTGCATGCAGAGGCTGGTGAAGACGTTGGGGTCGTTGATGCTGAACCCCTCCAGCCGGTGCGCGGGGTCGGCCTCCTTGACGGCGCGGGCCAGGTCGGCCCACTCCGTCCACGTGGCCGGTGGGGTCGCGCCGATCGCGTCGAGCACGTCGCGCCGGTAGAACCAGCCCATCGGGCCGGTGTCCTGCGGGACGCCGAAGATGCCGTCGCCGACGGAGACGCGGGCGATGTCGCCCTCCCGGTAGTCGTCGAGGTGTTTCCGGAACCCGTACCGGGACAGGTCCACCAGGCCGTTCTGCAGCAGGAAGCTGGGCAGCACCTGGAACTCCACCTGGGCGATGTCCGCCCCGCCGCCGGCGGCGAGAGCACCGAACATGCGGGTGTACCCGCCGTTGGTGCCGGCGCCGCTCCACACGGCCTTGACCTGCACGTCGGGGTGGTCGGCGTTCCACAGGTCGCACACCGACTGCAGGTCCTTCAGCCAGGCCCAGTAGGTCAGGGTGACCGGGCCGTCGGCCCGGGGTTTGACCGGTCGCTGGTTCACGGAGTCGGCCGCGGCGCCGGCGGCGCACCCGCCGAGCACCACCGCCCCCGCACCCAGCGCGGCCCCCAGCGCACCGCGTCGTGTCGTCTGCACGTGGGCTCCTCGTCGTCGAGAGATCCAGGACTGGCAGACAACCACGACCGCGCGCGGGGGGCAACGACCGCGGCCGGGCCGCGGCCGCCGGCGCCGCGTCAGGGGTGCATCCGCGCCCCCTTGACGACCTTGTCCACGCGGCCGCGCGAGCCGTGCAGCGCGAGCCCGACGAGGTCGAGCTGCGCGCCGGGCACGGCGGCGACCACGGCCCGGTTCGCCGCGTCGTGGCCGGTGGTGAACATCCCGGCGGTGAACACCGCGAGCGGCACCGCACGTTCCACCGCCCTGCGGTGCGCGGTGCGCAGCAGGTCCGCCGTGCCCTCGAGGACGAGCACCGGCTGCCCCAGCAGGGCCAGGTAGCCGGTCCCGTCGGCGTCGGCGTAGGGCCGCCCGACCAGCTCGGGGTGCGCAGCGGTGACGCCGCTGGCCAGGAACGCGGTGACGTTCAGGCGCTGCCACGCGGCCAGGTCGTCGCGCAGCAGGACGGCGATCTTGGTCTCGAAGCGGACGGGGGCGTCGTCGGGGGTGGTGACCTCGTTCACGGCGGCAGCGTGGCTCGGCGCAGCGGGGGAGGTCTTGTACGTTCCTGACGTGTCCGAGGGGACGGCCGGGGCCGCGGCCGAGGTGGTGCGCAGCTGGCGGCCGCCGGTGCCCGGCGTCGCCGAGGTCCTGCACGCCCGCTTCACCCGCCACGCGTACCCGATGCACGTGCACGACACCTGGACGGTGCTGCTCGTGGACGAGGGGGCGGTGCGCTACGACCTCGACCGCCGGCACCGGGGTGCGCTCGGGTCGGCGGTCACGGTGCTGCCGCCGCACGTGCCGCACGACGGCCGGGACGCGACGGGCGCGGGGTTCCGCAAGCGCGTGCTCTACCTGGAGCCGGGGGTGCTGCCGGGCCGGCTGGCCGGCGCGGCCGTCGACGAGCCCGCGCTGGCCGACCCGCGGCTGCACCGGGCGGTGGCCGCGCTGCACGCGACGCTGCTGCGTCCGGGCGAGGACCTGGAGGCGGCGGAGCGCGCCGCGCTGCTGGTGGCCGGGCTGCGCCGGTGCCTGGAGGGGCGTGAGCCGCCACCGGTGCGGCGCGACGCCCCGCTGGCGGCGCGGCTGCGCGACCTGCTCGACGCGCACGTCGTGGAGGGCGTGGCGCTGCAGCGGGCGGCGCGGGAGCTGCACGCCAGCCCCGAGCACCTCGTGCGCGCGTTCCGCCGCGAGGTGGGCATGCCGCCGCACGCCTACCTGACGGCCCGGCGGGTGGACCGGGCGCGCCGGCTACTGCTGGCCGGGCACCGCGCGGCGGACGCGGCGGTGCTGGCGGGTTTCCACGACCAGCCGCACCTGGCGCGGCACTTCCGGCGGGTGCTGGGGGTCCCGCCGGGGCGCTTCGCGGCGGGAGGGCCACGGTGGGAGGCGTGAGCGTCGAGCGCAGCGGCCCGGGGTCGATCACGGACGTGCCGGGGGTGCGGGTGGGGCAGGTGACGCGGCGCGGCGGCGGCTGGCTCACCGGCGTCACCGTCGTGCTGCCCCCGCCGGGCACCGTGGCGGGCGTCGACGTGCGCGGCGGCGGCCCGGGCACGCACGAGACGGACGCCCTGGACCCGCGCACGCTGGTGCCGACGGCCGACGCGGTGGTGCTCACCGGCGGCAGCGCGTACGGCCTGGTCACCGCGCACGGCGTGCAGCGCTGGTGCGCCGAGCGGGGCCGCGGTTTCCGCGTCGGGCCGGGTGAGGGCGAGGTGGTGCCGATCGTGCCGGCCGCCGCGGTGTTCGACCTGGGCCGCGGCGGGGTGTTCGCGCACCACCCCACCGAGGAGATGGGGTACGAGGCGGCGGCCGCGGCGGACTCCCCCGCCGGTGCGCACGTCGAACGCGGGACGGTCGGCGCGGGGACGGGGGCCCTCGTGGCCCGGCGGTTCAAGGGTGGGGTGGGCACGGCGTCGGTGCGCGCGGGCGGCGCGGTGGTGGGCGCGCTGGCCGTCGTCAACGCGTTCGGGGCGCCGCTGGCGCCCGGTGCGACGCGCGGCGGGGCGGTCCCGGGTGAACCGCTGGGAACCGCTGCGGCGCTGAACACGACGATCGTGTGCGTGGCGACCGACGCCGCGCTGGACCCGGCGGAGACGTCCCGCACGGCGAGCGCCGCGCACGCCGGCCTGGCCCGCGCGCTGGACCCGGTGCACACCCTCTCCGACGGCGACACCGTGTTCGCGCTCGCCACGGGCGCCGTGGCGCTGCCCACCGGGCGCGGCGAGCGGGTGGCGGACCTGGTGCGCCTGCAGGCGGCGGCCGCCGAGGCGGTGCGGCTGGCGGTGCTGGACGGGGTGGCGAGCGCGGAGGAGGTGGAGGTGGGTGGGGAACCGGTACCGCGCTGGCCGGGCTGATTCGTCGCACCCGCCGCTCCCGCACGTCGGCCCACGTCGGCACGGTCCCGGGAGCGCAGCCGGGGTGCCGGAGGTCCGGGCTGCTTCGTCGTGAGCGGGGACCGCGGCGACGGTGCGGGGCGGACCGGGTGGTCCGCCCCGCACCGGGCCCGCCGGTTCAGCCGCAGAACACCTCGCTGATCAGTTCGTTCCCGCCGCGGAACTCGCCGGGGTCGGGAGCGGTGCTGAGGGAGAGCACCACCCGTTCGCGGGTGTCCTCGGTGCTGAGCGCGATGCTCGTGTACCCGGCGATGCCGCCGTCGTGGCCCCAGGCGGTGACGCCGCACTCCAGGGGCGCCGCCACCAGGCCGAGGCCGTACTGCGGCGAGACCGGGGTGGTGCGCTTCATCTCCGCCAGCTGGGCCGCCGGCAGGAGCCGGCCGTCCAGGAGGGCGTCGAGGAAGCGGTCGAGGTCGGCCGTGGTGGACACGACCTCCCCGGCCGCTCCGGCGATGGTCGCGTTCATGCGGGTGACGTTCACGACCTCCCCGCCGATGCGCGCGTACCCGTGGGCGTGCGGCGGCGGCAGGGTCACCCGGTCGCCGGGTGCGGAGGTGCCGCGCAGGTGCAGGGGCTCGACGACGCGTTCCTCGACGGCCTCGCGCCAGGACTGCCCGGTCACCTCCTCGACGAGCAGGCCCGCGACGAGGTAACCGGTGTTGGAGTAGCTCCACGACGTGCCCGGCTCGAAGTCCAGCGGCTGGGCGGCGGCGAGGGCGACGAGGTCGCGGGCCTCGTGGTGCCGGTAGCGCTCCTCCTCGAAGGCCTCGGGGGTGCTGAACTCCTCGGGGCCGGTCGGCAGCAGCCCGGTGTAGTTCGCGAGACCGCTGGTGTGCTGCAGGAGCATCCGGACGGTGATGCGGTCGCCGTCGGGCAGCAGGCCCGGCAGGTACCGGGCGACGGGGGCGTCCAGCTCCACCCGGCCCTCGGCGACGAGCTGGAGCACCACCGTGGCGACGAAGGTCTTGGTGATGCTGCCGACCCGGAAGGCGCCCTCGCGCGGGACGGGGCGCTCCCCGCCGTGGTCGGCGGTCCCGCTGCGCAGGACCGTCTGCCGGCGCCCCTCGGTGATGCGCACCTGCACGCCCTGCGCCCCGGTGGTCGTCAGCTCGTCCAGCGAGCGCTGGAGGGTGGCCCGGTCCGCGGTGCTGACCCGTTCGCCGGGCGCCGCCACGGCGGTGGCGGCCTGCCCCGCGCACACGCCCGCGCACACCAGCGCGGCCGTCGCACCGGCCAGGACCCTGCGTCGCTTCGTCGTCGTCATGTCTCCCCCTGAGGATCGGCTGAGGACACGACCATGACCGCTGCGGGCACGCGGGGGCGACCGCCGGGCGTCGTCGCGCGATCACCCGTTGGTCGCGGGAACTCGCGACCGACGGGTGGTTCCCGCGGGGGTTCCCCGGCGTTCGGCCACCGCCCCGGGTCAGCGGCCCGCGGGGTCGTCCGGCGGGTCGGCCAGTCGCAGCGGCGGCAGGCCCACGACGTCGTACGTCGCGGAGGCGATGCCGATGCCCGCCTCGTCCAGGCCGGCGAGGACCTGCCGGGTCACGGCGTCCTTGACCTGCCGGACCCCGCGGTGCGGCACCAGGAAACGCAGCGACAGCTCGAGCCAGTTGTCGGTGATCCGCCAGTACACCGCCGGTTCCAGCGAGGCGTCGGACATGGCGTAGCGGGTGCGCATCCTCGCCAGGGCGGCCTCGGCGGCCGGGTCGCCGACGACCGCGTGGTCGCGCGCCGCGGCGAGCAGGACGGCTTCGGCGCGGGCGCGGTCGGCGGCGTAGGGGACGGGAAGCGCGATCTCCTCCCACAGGTACGGGAACTCGCGCGTGTAGTTGTAGACGGGTTCGTCGAAAACGACGCCGTTGGTGACGGTGACCAGCCGCCCGGTGTACTGGCGCGAGTGCACCCACCCGGCGGGATCGGATCCTGCGGGACCGGGCCCGGCGGAGGGCGGCTGCCCCATCTCCATGATCGTGGTCTTGAGGAACCCCAGGCGCACGACGTCCCCGCGAACACCGCCGAGGCTGACCCGGTCGCCGACGCCGAAGGTGTCCCCGCGCAGGATGACGAAGTAGGCGGCCAGCGACAGCAGCACCTGCTGCAGGGCGAACGCGAGCCCGGCGCTGAGCAGCCCCACCCCGGTGGACAGGTCGGTCTCCGGCGTCACCCAGATGGAGAAGACGCCCAGGACCAGCACGACGGCGCTCAGGACCTGCAGGCCCTGCCGGGCCCAGAACCGGCGCGGGTCGGCGACCCGCCCGCCCAGCACGCGGCGCAGCACGCCCAGCACCACCGCCCGGAGCACCAGGACCGCGAGCACGAGGACGGCGGTGAGCAGCAGCTTGACGCCGGTGAGGGGGCTGACGCCGACCAGGGTCACCCCGAGGACCTCCACCGCCTCGGAGGGCACCTCGTCCAGCACGGGGGTCTCGAGGACCCCGCCGTCGAGGAACACGGTCCGGTCGCACCGCCTCTCGGGATCGACGACTCGCGGCCTCGCGGAGGGGACCGGCGACCGGGTCCGCCCTCACGCTCCGGCGAACGTACCCACCGGCGCGACGGCGAGCACGCCGGAGCGGCGGCTCACCACGGGCGCCGGTCGAGGCCGGCGAGCCTGCGCAGCACCCGCGCCCGGCGCAACCGGCGCGCGACGGGCTCCGGCAGGAACCGGCGTACCGCCGGGGTGGTGGCGACGGCCAGCACCGGGCTGCGCCGGCGGGCCTGCTCGGCACGCTCGGCCCGTTCCCGGGCACGGGCCTCCAGGTCCAGCGGCGTGAGCACCTGCTCGACGGCCAGCAGGATCGTCCCGCGCAGCAGCCACAGCGAGGTCTGCTCGTGCGCGTCCACCAGGAGCAGCTCGGTGAGGGTGGCGCGCGCCTCCCCCGCCCGCTCCAGGCTCTGCGCCAGGCGCTGCTCGACCTCCGCCTCGGCGCCGGCCGCCTCGGCCTCCAGCAGCGCCCCGAACGCGTCCAGGCAGGCGGCGACCTCGGTGAGCACGACCGCGAGCGCGGCCCGCACCTCCTCCCCGTAGCCGTCGTCCGCGGTGGCGTGCTCGGGCGCTTCCTCCCGCACGGCGATGAACAGGCCCCGCACGGCCAGCAGCGAGCTGTCGAGGGCTTCCAGCCCGGACTGCAGCACCGGTTCCACGTCCGCCGTGCCGAAGGCCCGGGGGTTGAACCGGCGCAGGTCGCGCGCTGCGCCGACCGCGGCGGCGGCACGGGCGGCGACGTCGGCGACGGCCCGGACCCGCGTGAGCCACGAGGCCACCTCGGCCTTGGTGACGGGGCGGGCCGCCATCGCGGCGCCGGCGGTGATCAGGCACCCGGCCTGCTCCTCGGCCACCGCGCGCACCTCGTTCACCGCGCTGCGGGTGGGGACCGGCGGGGGCAGCAGCACGCTGAACGCGATGCCGACCCCGGCGCCGATGAACGTGGTGACGAGGCGGGTCCCGGCGGCGATCTCCTGCCCGCCCACGGCCAGGACGAGCATGGCGCTGATGGGCGTCTCCAGCGCCTGGGCGCCCAGCCGCAGCACGGCGGCCAGCAGCAGCGAGGCGCCGACCGCCACTGCCAGGCTCCACCAGGTGAGCCCGACGACGCTGGACAGGGCCACGGCGACGAGGACGCCGGTGAGCACCGCCCCGACCCGCACGACGGCCATCTTCACGCTGGAGGTCGCCGACGCCTGCAGGACCAGCAGCGAGGTGAGGGAGCCGGTGAGGTCGACGGGGCCCTGCGTCGCGACGAGGGTGAGCAGGTAGGAGACGACGGCCGCCGCCGTCAGCCGGGCCGTGGTGGCCAGCGTGGGCCACACGGCGGCGCGGGGCCGCCCGGCCCGCCCGGTCGTGAACAGCGCACGAAGGGCAGCCCACCACCGCCCGACCACCGTCATGCCGGCTCCCCTCCCGCCTCGATCCGTGCGGCTCCACGCTGCCGCGTGGGCACCGCGCCGTCGAATCGGCCGGGGAGCCGCCCCGCGCACGACCGTTGCCGTCGTGTTCACCGGGCGGCTGCGCCGGTGACCCCGCGCGGTCGCCCGTGGCCGGTTGGCTCCTCAGCCGGACCAGAGCCCGACCACAGGAGCCCCCGTGACCGACGTCCGTCCCCCCCTCGCGCGCCGCACCCTGCTGGGTGGCGCCACCGTCCTCGGTGCCGGCCTCGGCACCGGGCTGCTGACCGCGGGCGCGTGGCCGCGCGAGCGCGGTCTCGCAGACCCCTTCACCCTCGGCGTCGCCTCCGGTGAGCCCGCTCCCGACGGGTTCGTGCTGTGGACCCGGCTGGCGCCGGACCCGTACGCCGAGGACGGCCGCGGCGGGATGCCGGACCGCGACGTCCCCGTGCGGTGGGAGGTCGCGCACGACGAGGGTTTCCGCCGGATCGTGCGGCGCGGCACCGAGGTGGCCCCCGCGCACCTGGGGCACAGCGTCCACGTCGAGCTGGATGGCCTGCACCCGGGGCACCAGTACTGGTACCGGTTCCGCGTCGAGGGCCGTGAGACCCACATCTCCCCCGCCGGGACGACCCGCACCGCACCGGACCCGCGCACCTGGGGCACGCCGCTGACGATGGCCTTCGCCTCGTGCGCCCAGTACGAGCACGGCTGGTTCACCGCGTACCGGCGCCTGGCGGAGGAGCAGCCCGACGTGGTCCTGTTCCTCGGCGACTACATCTACGAGTACGAGAAGAACCAGTACGTCGTCGGTGACGGCAACGTCCGCGACCACGCCGGCCCGGAGACGACGACGCTGGCCGGCTACCGGCAGCGCCACGCCCAGTACAAGGCGGACCCGGACCTGCAGGCGGCGCACGCGGTCGCGCCGTGGGTGGTGACCTGGGACGACCACGAGGTCGAGAACAACTACGCCGACCTGGTCGCCGAGGAGCAGGAGCCGTACCCCACGCAGGAGGAGTTCGCCGCCCGTCGCGCCGCCGCCTACCAGGCGTACTACGAGAACATGCCGCTGCGGCGCTCGTCGATGCCGCAGGGCCCGGACATGCGGCTGTTCCGCCGCCTCGACTGGGGACGGCTGGCGTCGTTCCACATGCTCGACACCCGCCAGTACCGCAGCGACCAGCCCGGCGGGGACCAGTTCCCCACGACGGGGCCCGAGCGCGACGACCCGAACCGCACGATCCTGGGCACCGAGCAGCGCGACTGGCTGCTGGACGGCCTGGGCTCCTCGCAGGCGACGTGGGACGTCATCGGTCAGCAGGTCATGGTCCACGAGCACGACTACGTGCCCGGTGTGGACCGCGGGTTCAACCCCGACTCGTGGGACGGCTACACCGCCGACCGGCAGCGCCTGCTGGACGGCTTCGTCGAGCGCGGCGCGCAGAACCCGGTCGTCCTGACGGGCGACGTGCACAAGCACTACGCCGCGGACCTGACGCGCAACCCCTCCGACGCGAACGCGACCCCGGTCGGCGTGGAACTGGTGTGCACGTCGATCACCTCCGGCGGCGACGGCACCGACGGGTACGGCGCGGACCAGCTGGCCGACAACCCCGACCTGAAGCTGGCCGACGACCGGCGCGGTTACGGCATCGCCCGCTTCGAGCGCGACCACCTGCGCGCCGACTTCCGCGTCCTGGACCACGTCTCGCAGCCGGGTGCGGCGGTGCGCACCCGTGCCTCGTTCGTGGTGGAGGCCGGCAACCCGGGGCTGCAGGAGGCCTGACCGTCCCGGCACGTGCGACGCCCCCGGACCCGTGCGGGTCCGGGGGCGTCGCGCGTCACCTCAGAGTGCGCTGATCGCCGCTTCCTGCGCCCGGCGCACCACGAGCCCGGTGGAGCGTGCGCTGTCCGGCGCGTCGAGGTCGACGGTGAAGTCGCGGTTCTCCACGTCCACCTCCACGGTGTCGCCGTCGCGGACCTCCCCGGACAGGATCGCCCTGGCGAGGCGGTCGCCGATCTCGCGCTGCACGAGGCGGCGCAGCGGCCGGGCGCCGTAGGCCGGGTCGTACCCGGTGAGCGCCAGCCAGTCCTTCGCCGCGTCGCTCACCTCCAGCGTGAGGCGACGGTCGGCGAGGCGGCCGGCGAGGCGCTGCACCTGCAGCTCCACGATGCGGCTGAGCTCCTGCGTGGACAGCGGGTCGAACACCACCACGTCGTCGAGGCGGTTGAGGAACTCCGGCTTGAAGTTCGCCCGCACCGCCGACATCACCGCGTCGTGCTTGGTGGCCCGCGACAGCTCCGGGTCCACCAGGTACTGCGACCCCAGGTTCGAGGTGAGCACGAGGATGACGTTGCGGAAGTCCACCGTGCGGCCCTGACCGTCGGTCAGGCGACCGTCGTCGAGGACCTGCAGGAGGATGTCGAACACCTCCGGGTGGGCCTTCTCCACCTCGTCCAGCAGCACCACCGAGTACGGGCGGCGCCGCACGGCCTCGGTGAGCTGGCCGCCCTCCTCGTAGCCGACGTACCCGGGGGGTGCACCGACGAGGCGGGCCACCGCGTGCTTCTCGGAGTACTCGCTCATGTCGATGCGGACCATGGCCCGCTCGTCGTCGAAGAGGAAGTCCGCCAGCGCCTTCGCCAGTTCCGTCTTGCCGACACCGGTCGGGCCGAGGAACAGGAAGGAACCCGTGGGGCGGTCGGGGTCGTTGACCCCGGCCCGGCTGCGGCGCACCGCGTCCGAGACCGCCTGGACGGCCTTCGACTGGCCGATGAGCCGTGCGCCGAGGAACTCCTCCATGCGCAGCAGCTTCTCGGTCTCGCCCTCCAGGATGCGGCCGGCGGGGATGCCGGTCCACCCGGCGATGACCTCGGCGATGTCGTCGGGGCCGACCTCGTCGGCGACCATCGGCTTGGGGCCGGCGCCGTCGGCCTGGCTCTCGGCGGCCTGCGCCTGCTCCAGCTCGCGCTGCAGGCCGGGGATGCGCCCGTAGAGGATCTCGCTGGCGCCGCCCAGGTCGCCCTCGCGCTGCAGCCGCTCGGCCTGCGAGCGCAGCTCGTCGATCTGGTGCTTGAGGTCGCCGACGCGGTTCAGGCCGGCCTTCTCCTGCTCCCAGCGCGCGGTGAGGGCGGTCAGCTGCTCCTGCCTGTCGGCCAGCTGCGCGCGCAGCGCCTCCAGCCGCTCGCGGGAGGCGGCGTCGTCCTCCTTGGACAGGGCCAGCTCCTCCATGCGCATGCGGTCCACGGCGCGGCGCAGCTCGTCGATCTCGACGGGCGAGGAGTCGATCTCCATGCGCAGCCGCGACGCGGCCTCGTCGACGAGGTCGATGGCCTTGTCCGGCAGCTGGCGGCCGGAGATGTACCGGTCGGACAGCGTGGCGGCCGCCACGAGGGCGGCGTCGGAGATCGCGACCTTGTGGTGCGCCTCGTACCGCTCGCGCAGGCCGCGCAGGATGCCGATGGTGTCGGGCACGCTCGGCTCGCCGACGAAGACCTGCTGGAAGCGGCGCTCCAGCGCGGGGTCCTTCTCGATGCGCTCGCGGTACTCGTCGAGGGTGGTGGCGCCGACCAGGCGCAGCTGGCCGCGGGCCAGCATGGGCTTGAGCATGTTGCCCGCGTCCATGGAGCCCTCGGCGGCGCCGGCACCGACGACGGTGTGCAGCTCGTCGATGAAGGTGATGATCTGCCCCTCGGAGCGCTGGATCTCGGCCAGCACGGCCTTCAGGCGCTCCTCGAACTCACCGCGGTACTTCGCGCCGGCGACCATCGCGGACAGGTCGAGGGCGACGAGTCGCTTGCCGCGCAGGGACTCCGGCACGTCGCCGGCGACGATGCGCTGGGCGAGGCCCTCGACGACGGCGGTCTTGCCGACGCCGGGCTCGCCGATGAGGACGGGGTTGTTCTTGGTGCGGCGGCTGAGCACCTGCACGACGCGGCGGATCTCGGCGTCGCGGCCGATGACCGGGTCGAGCCTGCCGTCGCGGGCCTGGGCGGTCAGGTCGACGCCGTACTTCTCGAGGGACTGGTAGGTGCCCTCGGGGTCGGGCGAGGTGACCTTCGCTCCGCCGCGCACGTCCGGCAGGGCGTCGAGCAGCGCGTCACGGGTGGCGCCGACGGCGCGCAGGGCCTCCCCGGCGGCGGACTGCCCGGTGGAGGCGCCGATGAGCAGGTGCTCGGTGGAGACGTACGCGTCGTCCAGGGCGCGCGCCTCGTCCCCGGCGGCCTGCATGAGGGCCAGCGCGGGGCGGGACAGCTGCGGCTGGGCGACGGAGGCGCCGGACGCGCTGGGCAGCGAGGCCAGCGCGCCGTCCACGCGGCGGGTGAGCAGGGCGCGGTCGGCGCCGACGGCGTCGAGCAGGGCGCCGGCCACGCCGTTCCCCTGCGCGACGAGCGCGGCGAGGACGTGCAGGGGCTCGACCTGCGCGTGGCCCGAGGACGTGGCGCGGCCGACCGCGTCGGCCAGCGCCTCCTGGGCGCGGGTGGTGAGCTTGAGGTCCACGGGTCCCTCCTGGCGGGGTGGTGCGGAACGACTTCGCTGGGCACAACGCTGCCAGACTTGAGCTTGTTCCGCTCAACTTGCCCCACCCCGCCCGACCCCCGTCACGACCACGCGGTGCGGGTCAAGCGGGTCAGGCGGGTCAAGCGGGTCAGGCGGGGCAGCCGGTGGGGTCGGCGTACTGCCCGGCGTCCGCGAACACGGCCTCGGACACGCTCGCCGTCCCGCCCACGGCCACCACGTAGCAGGGGCGCAGGCGCTCCAGCTCGGCGCGCGTGGCGGCGGGCAGGGAGTCGCGCTCGGTGAGCAGCATCGGGCCGGAGCCCAGGGTGGAGGGGCCCGCGGCCAGCGCGTCCGGCAGGGAGGTGCCGGAGGCCAGGAAGACGACGAGGGCGGTGTCGTGGTCCCAGGCGGCGGCGGAGACCGCGGCCGCCGTCTCGTAGCGGTCCAGGCCCGCCAGGCGCAGGTTCCCCTGGCCCGTCGCGGACGACTTCAGGCCGATCCCGCCCGTGCCCGCGGAGGCGGCCGCATCGACGGGGGTGCCGCCCTGGGCGGAGGCGGTGCCGGCGGTGGCCAGGGCAGCACCGGCGAGGGCGGCGGCGGCGAGGGTGGCGGCGAGCTTCACGCGCATGTCAGGAGCTCCAGGGGCGAGGGACCGCACGGGTGGTCACCGTGCACACGCACTGTGGCTGCCCACCGGGCCCGCCCAGGGCGCCGACAACCGCTGCTTGCGCCGGACGGGCGAGCGCGTCACACGTTTCCCCCCGGGCGTCGCTCAGCGCACCACGCGAAGCACGACGAGTGAATGCCCCTGCGTCCGTCCCGGGTCAGCGCACCCGTCGGGCCAGCGCCCGCACGACCCGGTACCCCAGCACCCCGCCCACCACCCACGGCGCGGCGACGAGCACCGGGTCCAGCGGCTGGTGGTGCACGTCGGCGCGGCCGCGGCGCGAGCGCAGCGGGTGGTGGGCGGGTTCCGCGAGCACGCCGGTCTCGGTGACCGGGTCGTCCGGGTGCCGGCTCGCGAAGGACTTCAGGGTCTCCTCGAGGGAGTCCACCCGGTCGGCGGCGACGAGCAGCAGCCAGTGCACGGTGCGGCCCTCGCCGTAGCGGCGGTAGGCGTGGCGGCGGACCGCCCCGGAGACGCCCTTCAGCGGTGCGGCGGTGCCGAAGACGGGGGTCAGGAACGCGTGCTCGATCGAGCGCTCGCGCGGGAACCGCTCGGGCTGGCGCTCGGGGAACTCCCAGTGCGCACCGTTCAGGTCGGGGTCGAAGCGCTCGCGCGGGAACGACGGGCGGTTCGCCGGGTCCAGGTCCACGCCCCAGCCGGGGATGCGCGCGCGCAACTGCTCGGGCGTCTCCGGCAGCGGCGGTCTGGCGGCGGTGTAGGTGTACGCGGGGTCCTCGGGGTCGAGGTCGCGCAGGCCGGGGCCCTCGGGGTCGGTCACGTCGGCTCCTCCTCAGCTCGCGCCCGGCACGACGAGCGGCTTGATGCAGCCGTCGAGCTTGGACGAGAAGACGTGGTAACCCTCGGCGATGTGCTCCAGCGGGAAGCGGTGCGTGACGACCTCGCGGGGTGTGAGGTGGCCGTTGCGGACGTGCTCGAACATCCGCGGCCACTGCCGCTTCACGGGGGTCTGGTTCATCCGCAGCGTCAGGCCCTTGTTCACCGCGTCACCGAACTTCACGGCGTTCGGGACGGGCCCGTAGGCACCCACCACGGAGATCGTGCCACCCTTGCGGACCGCGTCGATCGCCCAGTTCAGGGCGACCGGGGAGCCGCCCTGCAGCTTCAGCTTCGCCCCGGTGACGTGCTGCAGGAAGTTGCCGTCGGCCTCGGCGCCCACGGCGTCGATGACCGAGTCGGCGCCGAGGAACCCGGTGATCCGCTTCAGGTGGACGACGACGTCGTCGTGCTCGGTGAAGTCCACGGTCTCCGCGTGGGCCATGGTGCGCGCCTTCTCCAGCCGCTCCGGCAACTGGTCCACGACGATCACCCGCCCGGCACCCATGAGCCAGGCCGACTGCGCCGCGAGGAGCCCGACGGGGCCCGCGCCGAGCACCACGACGACGTCGCCCTCGACGACGTCGGCGAGCTGCGCCCCGAAGTACCCGGTCGCCGCGGCGTCGGTGAGCACGACGGCGTCCTCGTCGTGCATCCACTCGGGGATGACGGTGGGGCCGACGTCGGCGAACGGCACGCGCACGCGCTCAGCCTGCCCGCCGTCGTACCCGCCGGCGGTGTGCGAGTAGCCGTAGATGCCGCCCACGGCGGTGGCGTTGGCGTTGACGTTGTGGCAGTTGGACTGCAGCCCGCGCGCGCAGTAGAAGCAGGACCCGCAGAAGATGTTGAAGGGCACCATGACCCGGTCGCCGGGCCGCAGGTTCCGCACCGACGGGCCGACCTCCTCCACGACGCCGATGAACTCGTGACCGAAGGTCGTCCCGGGGCGGGTGTCGGGGATCGCCCCGTGGTACAGGTGCAGGTCGGACCCGCAGATCGCGGCCAGCGTGACCCGCACGACCGCGTCGTTGGGGTGCTCGATGCGCGGCGGGTCCTTCTCCTCGACGCGCACGCGGTAGGGCCCGCGGTAGACCATGGCTCGCACCGGCGACTCCCGTGCAGTCCTGGGGCGGCCCGCTGCCGGCCTCGTCGGCGCCCACTGTGCCCCCGCGGGAGCGGTCCCGCACCCCCGCGCGTCAGCCGCCGTCACCGCGCGCGGAGGGCGGGCGCCCGCGGCGCGGCAGGTCGCCGGCGTCCGCGGGCATCCGCCCGGCCCGGCGCAGCGCCTCGCGCAGGACGAACTCCGCCTGCGCGTTGACGCTGCGCAGGTCGTCGGCGGCCCACCGCGCCAGCGCCTCGTGCACGGCCGGGTCCAGGCGCAGCAGCACCTGCTTGCGCGCCCGGCCGCGGCCGCCGCCCCGTGCGGGCTCGGCGGGCTCGGCCGCCTCGGCGCCCGGGTTCACCGGCGCCTCACCCGTAGAGGGTCCCGGTGTTCACGACGGGCGTGGTGCGCCCGTCCCCGCACAGCACGACGAGCAGGTTGCTGACCATCGCGGCCTTGCGCTCCTCGTCCAGCTCCACGACGTCCAGCTCCTGCAGCCGCGCCAGGGCGAGCTCGACCATCCCGACGGCGCCGGCGACGATCTGCTCGCGGGCGGCGACGATCGCGGAGGCCTGCTGGCGCTGCAGCATCGCCTGGGCGATCTCGGCGGCGTAGGCCAGGTGCGTGATGCGCACCTCGACGACCTCCACCCCGGCGACGGCGACGCGGGCGGCGACCTCGTGGGCCAGCTCGTCGGCGACGACGTCCGTGGAACCCCGCAGGGAGGTCCCGCCGGCGGCGGGCGCGTCGTAGGGGTGGGTGGTGACGACGTGGCGCAGCGCGGACTCGCTCTGCATCTCGACGAACTCGTCGTAGTCCTCGACGGCGAAGGTGGACTGGGCGGTGTCGGCCACCTGCCACACGACGATCGCGGCGACCTCGACGGGGGAACCGGTGGCGTCGTTGACCTTCAGGCGGCCGGTCTCGAAGTTCCGCACCCGCACCGAGACGTTCACCGTGGTCGACAGCGGGACGACCATGACGAGCCCGGGGTCGCGCACGGTGCCGGTGTAGCGGCCGAAGAACTGCACGACGCGCGTCTGGCCCGGGTCCACGGTGCGCAGCGAGGTCAGCAGCACGAGGGTCGCCAGGCCCGCGAGGCCGGCGAGCACCCAGGCCGCCACCCGCAGGTCCGCCACGGCGAACCCCAGGCCGGCCAGCGCCGGGGTCAGCGCGGCCGGGACCGCGAGGGCCAGCAGGGCACGGGCGCCGTGCAGGTGGGGGGCGGGGCGCTCGGCGATGTCGACGCGCGCACCGTCGTGGCCGACGGGGGTGGTGGCCGGCGGGGCGGCGGAGGGGCTCTGGTCGCCGGCGAGGCGTTCCTGGACGGTGCGGGACATGCGGCTCTCCTCTCGAGCGAGTCACTAAAGTGATATCACTTTGCTGACTCCGGCGTCGAGGCCCGCGCACCGGCCCCGGCGAGGGGGCAGGCTGGAGGGGTGGCAGCACGCGAACTCGTCGTCCTGGGCACCGCGAGCCAGGCACCCACCCGCACCCGCAACCACAACGGCTACCTGCTGCGCTGGGACGCCGCGTCGGTGCTGTTCGAGGCCGGGGAGGGCACCCAGCGGCAGATGGTGCTGGGCGGCGTGGCCTCCCCGCGGGTGGGACGGGTCTGCGTGACCCACCGCCACAACGACCACTGCATGGGCCTGCCGGGCGTGCTGAACCGGATGGCGCTGGACTCCCCCGGCCGCTCCGTCACCGTGCACGGGCCCGAGGAGGCCGTGCCGCACCTGCGGGCGCTGGCCGCGGTGGCCGACGCGGACGTCGACGTCCGCGTGGAGGGGGTGCCGGTGCGCGAGACGGAGGTGCCGGTGGCGCAGGTCGCGGGGTGCGCGCTCGTCGCGCGGGCCCTGGAGCACCGGGTGCCCGCGGTGGGCTACCGGCTCGTCGAGCCCGCCGGCGTGCGGTTCCGGCCCGAGGCGCTGGCCGCGGCCGGGATCTCGGGGCCCGAGGTGCGGACGCTCCAGCGCGAGGGGGAGCTGCGCGGGGTGCGGCTGGCGGACGTCACCGAGCCCCGGCCCGGACAGGTGTTCGCCCTCGTCATGGACACCCGCGCCTGCCCGGCGGTGGAGCACCTGCTGCGCGGCGCGGACCTCGCGGTCGTCGAGTCGACGTACCTGCACCGCGACGCGCACCTGGCCGCCGAGCACGCGCACCTGACCGCGCGGCAGGCCGGGGAGGCCGCGGCGCGCGCGGGCGTGCGCCGCCTGGTGCTCACCCACTTCTCGGCGCGCTACGGGGACCTGGACGAGCTCGGCGCCGAGGCCCGCGAGGCGATCGCGGGCCTCGGCGCCGGGACCGAGGTGCACGTGGCGGGGGGGGGGGGGGGGGGGGGGGGGGGGGGGGGGGGGGGGGGGGGGGGGGGGGGGGGGGGGGGGGGGGGGGGGGGGGGGGGGGGGGGGGGGGGGGGGGGGGGGGGGGGGGGGGGGGGGGGGGGG
>NZ_JBJLRI010000066.1:0-23480 GCF_050871405.1 Kineococcus esterisolvens | reverse complement strand
CCCGCGGCCGACCACCCCCCCCGCCCCCCCCCCCCCGCCGTGCTGGCACCGGCCCCGCTGCCCGGGGGGGGGGGGGGGGGACCCCCCCCCCCCCCCCCCTCTTCGTGCGTTGGCAGACAGGCACCCTTCTGCACGAGGTGCGCAGAAGGGCGCCGCGTCAGGACGCTGAAGTCCACCCGAGACCGGGCGCGACCTCTCGTGCCACCGCGGTCAGGACCCGACGGTGTGCCTCGACCGGTCCATCAGCCGGCAGGACGACCACCAGTTCGTCCACTTCCCGCAGGGCCGCGTCGGCCAGCAGTCGCTCGGTGATCGAATCCGGTGCCCCGCTGAAGATGCTGCTGAAGCGGATCGGGGAAGCGGGGTCATCCTTCGGGCGTCCGTCGGCGGTCATGCCGGACCGGTAGCCCTCGAGGAATCCGCGGTGTTCCCGCTCGTCCCTCGCGTGGAGGAGCGGCAGGACGATGCGCCCGGCGCTCACCCGGGGTTCGAGGCGGTGGGCGTGGCCGGACTCGGTGAAGGCCTTCCGGTAGCTGACCACCTGGCGGGCTTGGACGACGTCGAAGGGTTCGCCGGTCTCCTCGGTGTTCAGGGTGGAGACCTGCAGGTGCAAGCCTTGGGTTCCGGTCCGCACGGCTGTCGCCTCGCTCCCCGCTCCGTACCAGAGCCGGTCCTCGAGGCCCGCCGCGTGCGGTGTGACCACCAGGTCACTTCCTGCGGGCACGCTCATGTAGCCGCTGTCGGTCCTTCCCACCGCTCGGCCGCTGACGGCGTCGCGCAGCGCGGCGATGCGGTGCTGCGCTTCCTCCGCGAAGCCGCGTTCCGACGCTCCGTGGATGGGGTCGAGAGTCGCTGCCACGGGCGGGATGCCGTTGCTGAGCCCCAGTTCGAGCCGCCCTCCGCTGAGCAGGTCCACCGTGGCGGCGTCTTCCGCCAGCCGGTACGGGTCCTCGTAGCGCATGGGGATCACGCCGGTGCCGAGGTGGATGCGTGACGTCCGCTGGGACGCGGCGGCGAAGAAGGTCATCGGTGAGGAGAGGAAGGGCTCGTGGTGGCGGACCCTGACCCACGCGGTGTCGAACCCCAGTTCCTCCGCGAGCTCCACCAGGGCCAGGCCGTCCTCGAGCGCGCGGGCTGGTCCCTGCGGCCCGCCGTGGTCGGGCACGAAGGTGAGGAAGCCGAGCGCGAGGCGCCGGTCGCTGGGCATGGCTGCTCCTGACTGATTGTTTGCATCTTAAATGATACGCGGCGTTGTGGACGACCGCCGCGGAGACGCGTGCCTGTGGAGGGGACCGCCTCGCTCGCGGACCTCGCTAGCGTCGTCGGCACACCCCCCGAGGAGACCCGTGCCGCTCTTCCGCCGCCCGCCCGTGCGGGCCACGCTCCCCGTCGACCGCGCCGCTCGCTGGGTCGATCGGGCGACCGCTGAGCTCTGGACCACTCGCACCTTGCGGGACCGCTTGGGAGCATCGCCCTGCATCCCCGGCTCGACGCCGGAGGCCCTCCCGCTCTGGGCAGGTCGCTGGGAGTTGCTGCAACTGCTCGCCTCCCCCGCCGACGCGGCGGGGGAGCACTGGCTGGACCCGATGGCGGCACCGGAAGGAGTGCTGTCCGGAGATCGGGACCGGGCGGCTGCGGCTCTCGAGCAGTGGCGCGACGCCCCGCGCGATCAGGATCCTCGGGAGGTCCTGCAGCGGGTGACTGGCAGGACGGCTGAGCCCTCCGAGGGGGTTTCGTGGTCGTCGAGGGCGGCCTGGTTCGAGGGGTGGCTCGAGGCGCAGGTGCGGGTAGGCGTCAGGAGGGGCGTACGCCTCGTCATGGAGGTGCTCGCCCAGCACCGCACGGGGAGCTTCGACCCCCGCGTGGACCTCGACGCCGTCGTCGACGAGGTGCTCACGCAGCGCTCCAGCGCTGTGGGGAGCTGGCTGGGCGAGGTCGGCGGGTCCCAGCGGCTGGAGGTGGTGGCTGAGCTCGCGGAACCAGTCCGAACGGTGCTGCTGGCGGCGCCCACCACGGTCGTGGGGACCCGTCGCACGGCGCTCGTCCTGCAGCGCGGCGCGGACCGGCGCCCCGCCGTCCTGGACGTCCACCCGGAACTGCCCCCGGCTCGCCCGGCCCGGCGCCGCCCGCGCACCAGCGCGCTGCTGGGGGCCTACCTCGGGCCGGCCCTCGAGCGGCTCGAGGCCCAGCCGTGGTCGGCGCGACGAGCGCTGCTGGCGCAGGAACCGGAGCACGTGATCGGGGATCTGGTGCGGGACCTCGACGACCTGACGCGCCTCGGGGACGACGACCTGCACGCGGCCGTCGCTGCAGCGGGAGGTGCCGTCCTGCCAGCCGACCTGCGCGGCTGGCTGCAGCGACTGGTCTGGCGCTGGAGGTCCTTCCCCCGGGCCGCGGAGGGCTGAACCGTGCGGTACGGCGTCACGACGGAGGAGGTGTCCGCCCTGACCGGGCGCCTGCGCGACGGCGCGCGGCGCGCCTCGGAGCACCACGCACCCCTCGACGCGCAGGCCCGTGCGGTCGGCGAGTGGTGTGCCGGGCGAGCAGCCGAGGTGGCGCACGCCTTCTTCGCCACCCTCGCGCAAGCGGCGCGGGAGGCGGCGAACGGCCTCGACGACCTCACGGACCGTGTCGAGACCGCCGCCGGCACTTACACCGAGGTCGAAGCGCGCGCCTCCCCGGTGCGCTGAGGCACCTCAGCGCTCGAACACCGCCGCGACCTCGGGGATGCGCTCGACGTACCCGTCCAGCAGTTCCCGGGCCACGGCGACCGAGTCGACCAGGGGGTGCAGGGCGAACGCCCGCAGCGCCTCGGTGCGGTCACCGTGCACGGCCGCGGCGATCGCGTGGCGCTCGACGGCCTTCACCTGTTGCATGAGACCGAGCTGGTGGAGGTCCGGGGCGTCGGTCGTCAGCGGGTGGGCGCCGTTGACGTCCACCGTCGCGGGCACCTCCACCACGGCGTCGTCGGGCAGCCCGGCGATGGTCCCCCGGTTGCGCACGTTGAGGATCATCGTGGCGCGCTCGTCCCTGCTGATGGCCGCCATGACGCCGAGCGCCACACCCGCGTACCCCTGCTGCGACGGGTCCAGCTCCGGGGCGCCGGGGTGTGCGGGCCGTCCCTGCTCGCCGCCCCTCGCTTCGGCCATGTAGCTGGCGCTGCGGTCGCTCACCGTCGCCCGCCACAGGTCCGCGGCGCCCTCCGGGGTGCGGGACAGCTCCTCCCAGAAGGCGCTCTGGGTGTGCAGCAGGTACTCCCCCCGGGTCTGCGCGGCCGTCCGCGCGCTGCGGAGCGCCTCGCGGTGGGAGTAGTAGTAGTGGAGGTACTCGTTGGGGATCGCCCCGAGGGTGCGCAGCCACTCCTTGCCGAAGACGAGGCCCTCCTCAAGGGCGTCGAGGGCGGTGTCGTCGGCCAGCAGCCGGGGCAGGACGTCGGTGCCGTCGTGCAGGAGTCGCCGCGTCCAGCCCAGGTGGTTCAGCCCGACGTAGTCCACCTGCACGCGCCGGTGGTCCAGGCCGAGCAGGTCGGCGGCGCGTCGGCCGAAACCGGCCGGGGTGTCGCAGATGCCGAGGACCCTGTCGCCCAGGACTGCTTGCATCGCCTCGGTGACGATGCCTGCGGGGTTCGTGAAGTTCAGGACGTGGGCCCCGGGGGCGTGGCGGCGCACCTGCTCGGCGACGTGCAGCATGAACGGCACCGTGCGCAACGCGTACGCGACACCGCCCGCGCCGGTGGTCTCCTGCCCCAGGACGTCCAGGTCCAGCGCGACGCGCTCGTCGCAGCACCGTCCGCCCAGTCCGCCGATGCGCACGGCGGCGAAGACGAAGTCGCTGCCCTGCAGAGCCTCCGCCAGTTCGGTGGTGGGGGACAGCCGCGGGGCGTCGGGAAAACCCGCCGCCATCTCGTCCAGGACGCGCACCATGCCCGCCAGGCGCACCGGGTCCGTGTCGTGCAGGGCGACCTCCTGCACCCGGGGGGACCCGGTGTCGCGCAGGAGGGCCTGGTGGACGAAGGGGGTGCGGAAACCCGCACCGCCGAGGACGCACAGCTTCACGGAGTGCTCGCCTTCCCGCCGGGTCCGGTCCAGGTGCTGCGGGAACCGTAACAGCGCGCACCTGGGCGCGCCGGATCCGGGAAGACCACCCGCCGCGGGCTCACGTGCCCCACCCCGGGGCACGGCACCTGAGGGGATGCCTCCCGTGACCGCAGGTGCTGCGCCGCCCGCCCGTGCGCGGCGCGGTCGCCACCGTGACTGGCACGCAGGGTGCCGCCCTCGACGAAGAGCCGGTGGACTTCGAGGGCGGGGCCATCCTGTGCCGGGTGGGCGACGAGGTGCTCGAGGAGGCCCTGGCCCCCGGCGGTCGGCTGCACGAGCGCTGGTGCGTGCTGGTGGAGGTCGCTGTTCGAGCGGCTGACCGGTGAGCAGGGCCTGCGTCACCTGTTGCGGTGGGGAACCCGAACGTGACCGACGAGAGCGCCGAGCAGCGGTTGCGGGAGGCTCACAGCGGCGCGAGGGCGGTGACTCCGCCCTGACTCCGCCCTGACTCCGCCCTGACTCCGCCCTGACTCCGCCCTGACTCCGCCCTGACTCCGCCCTGACTCCGCGCTGCCCTCGTCGCGTGCACGGGGGAGTGCCCTGCCCGATCGGCCGCGAGGGCACCGAGGTCTTGACACCCTTCCTTAAGCCACTTAAAAAGGAGTCGGCCGGGTCGTTGCTGTTCTGCCACGTCGACGTCGACGTCGGCGGTGCGTCCGGGCCCCCCGCACCGCCGCGGCAGCGGCGGTCCGACCGAGGGAACCGTCATGCTCTTCGCCTCCCGCCCCTCCCGGTGCGCCGCGCTGGCGCTCGCCGCGGCGGCCACCACCGCTCTCACCGTCACCAGTTGCAGCGCCGGTGCCTCCGGCGGCGGGGCGGGTGGGGGTGCCGCCAAGGGCTCCATCACGGTGTTCAACGGGAGCACCGGCACGATCACGGAGAACTTCAACCCCTTCTCCCCGGGCCTGCTGCAGCCGACCCTGGGTGTGATCTACCAGCCGCTGTACTACATCAACCTCGCCCGCGAGTCCGAGCCGACGCCGATGCTGGGCACCGGCTACTCGTGGAACGCAGACGGCACCCAGCTGACCATCACCACGCGGCAGGGTGTGACCTGGTCGGACGGCGAGCCGTTCACCGCCGAGGACGTCGCGTTCACCTTCGACCTGATCGCGAAGACCCCGGAGATCAACTCGACCGGCCTCGAGCTCGTCTCGGCCGAGGCCTCTGACGACCAGACCGCCGTGCTGACGTTTCCCGCCCCCGCCTACACCGAGGAGGCGTCGCTGCTGGGGAACACCCCGATCATCCCCGAGCACGTGTGGAGCGCCGTCTCGGACCCGGCCACGACGACGAACCCCGATCCGGTCGGCACCGGCCCGTTCACGGTCAAGAGCATCGACAGCCAGAGCTACGTGCTGGAGAAGAACCCGAGCTACTGGGAGCAGGGCAAGCCTGCGATCAACGAGGTGCGGTACATCTCGCTGGCCACCGCCGACGCTGCCAGCGCTGCCCTCACCGCAGGTCAGGTCGACTGGATGAGCGCCTTCCTGCCGGGCCTGGAGCAGTTGCTGGAGGACCAGGAGGACCTTTCCTACGTCAACACCCCGGCCCTGACGACGTCGATCTTCACCTGCTCCAACGCGGGCCTGGGCTGCGAGGGGCCGCAGACCGACGTCGCCGTGCGCCAGGCCATGTACTACGCCCTGGACCGCGACCAGCTCAACCAGCTCGCCGGCGGTGGGTTCGCCGCGACCGGTTCGCCGACGCTGCTGCTCCCCGAGCGCGACGCCGACTGGATCGCCGACCCCGCGCACCTGGAGACCCCCTCCGGTGCCGACACGGCCAAGGCGAAGCAGGTCCTGGACGCCGCCGGCTGGGTCGAGGGCGCCGACGGCATCCGCACCAAGGACGGCCAGCGGCTCTCCATGACCGTCCAGACCGTCACCGGGTGGAGCGACTACATCTCCCTGAACGACGCCATGGCCCAGCAGATGAAGGCCGTGGGCATCGAGCTGAAGCCGGTGCAGCTGGCTTACAACGAGTGGAACAACAACCAGGTCCAGGGAACCTACCAGCTGAGCCTGGACTCCATCGGCCTGGGTGCCAGCAGCAACCCGTACCACACCTACCAGCCGCGCTTCACGACCGTCTCCACCGCGAAGGTCGGCGAGTCCGCCGGCAACAACGGCAACTACGCCCGCTACTCCAACCCGGTCGTGGACGAGGCGATCGCCGTGGCCGCCACCACCGACGACGAGGCCGTGCAGAAGCAGCAGTACGCCGCCGTCCAGCAACAGATCGTCAACGACCTGCCGTACGTCCCGATCTACGTGAACTCCACCTTGACGGAGTTCAACAACAGCCGCGCGACGGGATGGCCGACCAACGAGGACCGCTACGCCTTCGCCGCGTCCTGGAAGTCGTGGGACAACGGTGTGGTCCTGACGACCATCAAGCCCGTCGACTGACGGCCGGGCCGGTCGAGGAGGAACCGTGCGCCACGTCGTCTGGAAGATCGGGTTCTACGTCGCCGCCCTGTGGGCGGCCCTGACCCTGAACTTCCTCATCCCGCGCTGGATGCCCGGCAACCCCGTGGACATCCTGCTGGCCAAGCTGGGTCAGCGTGGACCGGTCACCCCCGAGGCCAGGGCGTCGATCGAGGCCCTGCTCGGAGCGGATTCCGGCAGGTCGTTGTGGTCCCAGTACGGGGAGTACCTGGGCAACCTCGTGCGGGGGGACCTGGGGGTGTCCGTGTCGTACTTCCCCGCATCGGTCAACCAGATCATCTCCCAGACGCTGCCGTGGACGATCGGCCTGATCGGGCTGTCCACGCTCATCTCGTTCCTGCTCGGCGTCGGCCTGGGAACACTCGCCGGCTGGAAGCGCGGCTCCTGGATCGACAACCTCGTGCCCGTCACGACGATGTTCCAGTCGGTCCCGTACTTCTGGCTGGCACTGATCCTGCTGTTCGTCCTGGGCAGCGGCTTGTCGCTGTTCCCCCTCAACGGCGGCTACGACGTCTACACCACCTCCCCGGGTTGGAACCTTCCGTTCCTGCGGTCGGTGGCGTACTACGGCGCGCTGCCGGCGCTGACGATCGTGCTCTCCTCGATCGGGGGCTGGATGCTGGGGATGCGCAACATGATGGTCTCCACGCTGTCCGAGGACTACATGGTCACGGCGGAGGCCAAGGGCCTGCGCTCCGGGCGGATCATGCGCCGCTACGCGGCCCGCAACGCGGTGCTGCCGTCGATCTCCGGGTTCGCGATCTCACTCGGGTTCGTGGTGGCCGGCTCCATCGTCACCGAGGCGGTGTTCTCCTACCCGGGGATCGGGTCGGCGCTGCTGCAGGCCGTCAACAGCAACGACTACGCCCTCATGCAGGGCATCTTCCTCGTCATCACGATCTCCGTCCTCGGAGCGAACCTGCTGGTGGACCTGCTCTACACCGTCATCGACCCGCGCACCCGCGCGCGCGCCTGAGAGGAGCGGACGTTGGCCACCACCACACCCTCCGTGGAACCGGACGCCACCACGGCGGCCCCGCCCGTCGAGGGCCGTCGGCGTGGTCCGTCGCTCGCCCGCACCCCCAAGCTGGTCATCGGGCTCGTCCTGGGCGGGCTGATCGTCCTGCTGGGCGTGCTCGGGCCCTTCCTGGTGGGCGACCCCGCCGAGGTCAGCGACGTCGGCCTGGCAGGCCCGTCCGCTGAGCACTGGATGGGGACCACCCAGACCGGTCAGGACGTCCTGGCGCAGCTGGCGCACGCCACCCGCGGCTCCCTGCTGGTCGGCGCCGTCGTGGGTGTGCTGGCCCTGGCGCTCTCAGCGTTCTTCGGGGTCGTCGGCGCCTACGCCGGTGGCTGGGTGGACGAGGGGTTCTCCCTGTTCACCAACGTCATGCTCGTCATCCCGGGCCTGCCGCTGGTCATCGTCATCTCCAGCTACGTTCCGGACAAGAGCATCTGGCTGGTGGCGCTCGTGCTGTCCCTCACGAGCTGGGCCGGCTCGGCGCGGGTGCTGCGCGGGTGGACCCTCAGCCTGCGGAACCGCGACTACGTGCACGCCGCCCGGGTCGCGGGGGAGAAGCGCTGGCGGATCCTGATGGTCGAGATCCTGCCGAACCTCGTGCCGCTGCTGGCCTCGCAGATGGTGTTCGCCGTCATCTTCGCCATCCTCGGCGAGGCGGGCCTGTCGTACCTCGGTCTGGGTGCCTCCGGGTCCTTCACCTGGGGCACGATGCTCTACTACGCCCAGAACGGCCTGGCGCTGCGGTTGGGTGCCTGGTGGTGGTTCGTGCCACCGGGGCTGCTGCTGGCGCTGTTCGGTGCGGCGCTCTCGCTCATCAACTTCTCCATCGACGAGGTCGTCAACCCCAAGCTGCGCACCCAGACCCGTTCTGCCCGTCGCGCGTGGCGCACCCCGCCCCGCAGCGCTCCCCGACAGGAGGTGGCCCGGTGACCGCACCCGCCGAGGCTCGCGGCCCCGCCGCGGTGAACTCTCACCCGGTCCTCACGGTCGAGGGCATGAGCATCGACTACCTGGTCGACCCCGTCGTGCACGCCGTGCGGGACGTGTCGCTGGAGCTGCGCCGCGGGGAGGTCCTCGGCCTGGCCGGGGAGAGCGGTTGCGGCAAGTCCACCCTCGCGTACGGGATCGTGCGTCTGCTGAAGCCACCGGCGTCGATCACCGCCGGCCGTGCGGTGTTCCACTCGCGCGAGGGCAACGAGATCGACTGGAACAGGCTGGCCCCCGAGGAGCTGCGCTCCACCCGCTGGGACAAGGTCTCCCTGGTGTTCCAGGGGGCGATGAACTCCCTCAACCCGGTCACCACCGTCCGCGAGCAGCTGGAGGACGTGTTCCTCACGCACCGCCCCGAGATGGGCAAGGTGGAACGCCGCCGCCGTTGCGGGGAACTCCTCGAGCGCGTGGGGGTCGAGCGCTCGCGGCTGCGGGCGTTCCCGCACGAGCTGTCCGGCGGCATGCGCCAGCGCGTGATGATCGCCATGGCCCTCGCCCTGGAACCCCAGGTGATGATCATGGATGAGCCCACGACGGCGCTGGACGTCGTCGTGCAGCGCGAGATCCTGCGCGAGATCACCCGGCTGCGCGACGAGCTCGGCTTCGCCGTCATCTTCATCACCCACGACCTGCCGCTGCTGCTGGAGATCAGCGACCGCATCGCGGTCATGCGGGCCGGGCGGGTCGTGGAGTGCGGAGCGGCCGCACAGCTGTACCGGAACCCGCAGCACGAGTACACCGAGAAGCTGCTCGCCTCCTTCCCCAGCCTGACCGGGGAGCGCGGGGGGTTCGTGCGCGGGCAGGTCGACGACAGGCTGCTGGCGGCCGACGCGGTGCACCCCGCCGGCGCCGGCGGGGACGAGGAGCACCCGTGAGCACGCTCGAGCTTCGTGAGGTCGTCAAGGAGTACAAGCTGCGCCAGGGGTTGCGCACCAGCGTGCTGCGCGCCGTGGACGGGGTGGACCTGCTGCTGGAACCGGGGCGCACCGTGGCCCTGGTCGGGCAGAGCGGCAGCGGGAAGTCCACCATCGCCAAGCTGCTCATGCAGCTGGAACGCCCGACCTCCGGGTGCATGCTGCTCGACGGCGCCCCCGTGGAGCACCGCGGGCGGGGCCTGGCGCACTACCGCAGAACGGTCCAGATGGTCTTCCAGGACCCCTTCGCCTCGCTGAACCCTTACCACACCATCGAGCACCACCTCGAGCGGCCGGTGCGCCTGCACCACCCCGGCCTGTCCGGCGCGCAGGTGCGCTCACGCGTGCTGGAACTGCTGGAGCGGGTGCGCCTGACCCCGGCGGACGAGGTCGCCCGGCGCCGCCCGCACGAGCTGTCCGGCGGGCAGCGCCAGCGCGTCGCCATCGCCCGCGCCCTGGCCCCCGGGCCCGGCATCCTCGTCGCGGACGAGCCGGTGTCGATGCTCGACGTCTCGATCCGCCTGGGCGTGCTGAACCTGCTCGCCGGTCTGCAGCGCGAGGAGGACCTCGGGGTCCTGTACATCACCCACGACCTGGCCACGGCCCGGCACTTCTCCGACGAGATCCTCGTGATGCTCGAGGGGAGGATCGTCGAGCGCGGGCCGGCCGACGAGGTCATCCTGAACCCGCAGCACGAGTACACCCGGCTGCTGGCCGAGGCCGCACCCAACCCCGAGCGCCGGCTGCGGGAGCTGGCCGGGTGAGCGCGCGGGTCAGACCCCGAGGTTGTGCTGCTGCAGGACCAGTGCGGCGGCGCCCGTCGCCGAGGCGGTCGCGGCGGCGCTGGAGACGGTGACGGTGACCTCGCGGTGCCAGGTCCGCGCGTCCGCCGCCGCCAGCCGCTCGGTGATCGCCGGACCGTACACCGAGGCGGATGCGGCGAAGCTCGGACCGGTGAGCACCACGAGGTCCACGTCCAGCAGGTTCACCGCCGACTCGGCCGCCGCGGCCACCAGCCTGGCCGAGTCCTCCAGCAGCGCCCGGCACCCGGGAGCACCGGTGCGGGCGGCGCGGGCCACCGCCGCGAACTCCAGAGCCACCGGGTTCGCCGGGTGCGCCGCCAGGCCGGCCTCGGCTCGGGTGACGGCGTCGGCCCGGGCACGGCCCACGACCGCCGCCGGCCCGGCCAGCACCTCCAGGCAACCGCGCGCGCCGCACCAGCACCGCGGACCGTCGACCTGCAGGCACACGTGCCCGAACTCCCCGGCGCCCGGCCCGCGGCCCCGCAGCGGTCGCCCGTCCAGCACGATCCCCGACCCGATGCCCGAACCCATGTACAGCGCGATGAACGACCGACGGGAGTCCAGACGTGCCACCCAGTACTCGCCCACCGCGGCGGCCGTCGCGTCGTTCTCCACGAGCACCGGCCGGCCCGTCGCGCGGGCCAGTTCGGCGACCAGCTCCGCCGGCACGGCCGTCGACCGCTCGGCCCACACCAGGCCCAGGCCCAGGCAGCGACGGTGGTCCACGCCCGAGGCGTCCAGCAGCAGCGCCACGTCCGCGCCCAGCTCCGCGCCGCTCGCACGTGCCGGGCGGGCGGTGCGGGAGATGACCCCACCCGTCTGCCCCGTCAGCACCAGCGTCGTGGTCGTGGCGTCCACGTGCACCCCGACCGCGAACCTGGCGCCGGGGTCCAGCCGCAGCAGCGTGCGCGGCTTGCCCGCCGTGGGAGTGCGGCCAGTCTCCACCAGCAACCCGTCGGAGATCAGCCGGCGCACCGTCGTGGAGATCGACGCCTCGGTCAGGCCGGTGGCCGCCGCCAGCTCCACCCGGCTGAGCTGCTCGTGCGCCCGGATCGCGTCCAGCACGCGTTCCCGGGCGCTCGGCCGCCGCGGCGGCGCCCCCTCGGTCCCGGACACTCCCGGATCATTTCACCCCCGTGGTGCCGGCAGCCGTCCCCAGCCCACCCCCGTCCCGACGACAGGAACAGCCCGATGATCAGCAAGGACCTCCACGCCGGCTGGACCGTGCGCGCCGTCGGCGGTGACGTGCCCGCCGTGGTCGCCGGGCGCGCCCTGCCCGCCACGGTGCCCGGTACCGTCCACGTCGACCTGCTCGCCACCGGTGAGCTGCCCGACCCGTACCTCGGCGTCCACGAGAGCGACTGGGCCTGGTTCCACCGCTCCGCGTGGAGGTACGAGACCGACCTCGCCGAACCGGCCGCCGAACCGGGTGAGCGCGTCGACCTGGTGTTCGAGGGCCTGGACACCGTGGCCACGGTGACGATCGACGGCACCGAGGTCGCCAGCACCCGGAACATGCACCGCACCTACCGCATCGACGTCCGTGAGCTGCTCACCGGCGCGAACCGGCTCACGGTGAGGTTCGACTCCGCCCTCGAGCACGCCGAGAAGGTCGAGGCGCAGCTGGGCCGCCGGCCCCGCGCCTACCCGCACCCCGTCAACGCGGTGCGCAAGATGGCGTGCAGCTTCGGCTGGGACTGGGGCCCGGACCTGCAGACCGCGGGGATCTGGCGGCCGGTGCGCGTGCAGCGCTGGCGCACCGCGCGCCTGGCGGCGGTGCGACCGCTGGCCTCGCTGGACGGCAGCACCGGCCGCCTCGCCGTGCACGTCGACGTCGAACGTTCCGGGCTGGAGGAGGCCGGTGAGTTGCTCGTCGAAGCCCGGTTGCCCGCGCTGGGCGTCGCCGGCACCGTGCGCCTGGCGCCGGGCGCCACGGCGGCCGTCGTGCTGCTGGAGGTGCCGGGCGCGCCCGTGTGGTGGCCCGTGGGGTACGGCGAGCAGCCCCTCGTTGACCTCCAGGTCCACCTGTCCGCCGGCGACCGGGACCTGGACTCGCGGGCGCTGCGCACAGCTTTCCGCTCCGTGGCGATCGACACCGCCCCCGACGAGCACGGCTCCCGGTTCACCCTGCTCGTCAACGGCGTTCCGGTGTTCGTGCGCGGGGTGAACTGGATCCCCGAGGACCACCTGCTGACCCGCCTCACCCGTGACGACTACGCCGCCGCCCTCGACCGCGCGCTCGGCGCGAACGTCAACCTCCTGCGCGTGTGGGGCGGCGGCGTCTTCGAGTCCGACGACTTCTACGACCTCGCCGACGAGAAGGGCCTGCTGGTGTGGCAGGATTTCCTGCTCGCCTGCGCGGCGTACGCGGAGGAGGAACCGCTGCGCTCGGAGTTCCTCGCCGAGGTCCGCGACAACGTCGTGCGGCTGAGCCCGCACCCCTCGCTGGTCGTCTGGAACGGCGGCAACGAGAACGTCTGGGGACACGAGGACTGGGGCTGGAAGGAGGACCTCGCCGGCGCCACCTGGGGCGCGGGCTACTACGACGAGCTGTTCCCCTCGCTGCTCGCCGAACTGGACCCGTCACGCCCCTACTCCCCGGGCAGCCCCGCCAACCCGGGAGTGCCCGCGAGCGAGCTGCACCCCAACGACCCGGACCACGGCACCCACCACCAGTGGGAGGTGTGGAACCGCGAGGACTACACCCACCACCTCGACGCCGTGCCGCGCTTCTGCTCGGAGTTCGGCTGGCAGGCCCCGCCCACCTGGGCGACCCTCACCCGTGCGCTCGCACCGGAGGACCTGCGCAAGGACTCCCCCGCGTTCCTGCTGCACCAGAAGGCCGAGGACGGCAACGGCAAGCTCGACCGGGGTCTGGCGCACCACTTCGAGGTGCCGCAGGACTTCGCCGACTGGCACTGGGCCACCCAGCTGAACCAGGCGCGGGCCACGTCGTTCGCCGTGGAGCACCTGCGCTCGTGGTCCCCGCGCACCATGGGCAGCGTCCTGTGGCAGATCAACGACTGCTGGCCCGTGACGTCGTGGTCCGTCGTCGACGGCGACGGTCGCCTCAAGCCCGCCTGGTACGCGCTGCGTGCGGCGCACGCCCCGCGCCTGGTCACCCTGCAGCCGCGCGAGGGGCGGTTGCGTCTGGTGCTCGTCAACGACACCGCGCAGGAGTGGGTCGCCGACGCGCTCGTGCGGCGCGTCGACGCCTCCGGGGAGGTGCTCGCGAGCGAGTGGATCGGGGTGCGGGTGGCTGCACGCGGCACCGCGGTGCAGGCGGTGCCCGTGCTCGACGGCGCGCTCGGCGGCACGGACCTGTTCGTCGCCGACGTCGGGGGCCTCCGTTCGGTGTTCTCCCCCGTGGAGGACAAGGACCTTCCGGTGGCGGCCGACGCGCTGGAGGCGGACGCACGCGCCGTCGAGGGCGGGTACGAGGTGCGGGTCCGCGCCCGCTCGCTGGCCCGGGACGTGGCGGTCCTGGCCGACCGCGTCGCCCCTGACGCCGAGGTCGACGACATGCTCGTCACCCTGCTCCCGGGGGAGGAGCACGTCTTCCGGGTCAACTCGCGCGCCGCGGTCGACCCCGCGGAGTTCACCGGTCCGCTGGTGCTGCGCACCTCCGCGGTGGTGTCCGCTTGACAGCGGTGGGGTGGACAATCGGCGGGTGACGCCGAGGAGGACGCCGGGGGCGGTGCCGGGCAGCGGGCTCATCGGGCTCGTGCTGGCCGGCGGCGCCCCCCGCGTCGGCGTCGAACCGTTCTTCATGGAGCTCATCGCCGGGATGGAGGCGCAGCTGCGGCCCCAGGGGCGCAGCGTGCTGCTGCTCGTCGTCGCCGACGTCGCCGACGAGGTCGCCACCTACCGGCGCTGGGCGCGGCACGGCACCGTCGAAGCGGTCGTCGTCGTGAACCTCACCGCCGACGACGTGCGCCCCGCGGCGCTGCGCGGGATCGGTCTGCCCACCGTCCTGGCCGGGCACCACCCCGACGCGGGGTTCGCGAGCGTCGTCACCGACGACGCCGGCGCGATGCGCACCGCGCTGCGGTTGCTGTCCTCCCACGGGCACCGCGTCGTCGGCCGCGTCGCCGGGCCCGGCGACCTCGTGCACACCCGTGAGCGCACCGCCGGGATGCTCGAGGAGGCCGAGCGGAGCGGTCTGGACGTCCGGCTCGCCGAGGCCGACTACACGGGCCCGCGCGGCGCCGCGGCGGCGCAGGAACTGCTGTCCGTCGCGGACCCGCCGACCGCACTGGTCTTCGACAACGACGTCATGGCCGTCGCCGCCCTGGAGGACCTGGTCCACCGCGGCGTCGACGTGCCCGGCCGGGTGAGCCTGCTCGCGTGCGACGACTCGGCGCTGTGCGAGCTGGCCGTGCCGGCCTTGTCCGCGCTGAGCCTGGACGTGCACGAGCACGGCGTGCGGCTGGGGCGGGCGGTGCTGGACCTGCTGCTGCACGGGCGCACCGGCCCGCGGCCCGGGCCCCCCGTCCGGTTCGTCGAGCGGGCCAGCACCGGCCCGCCGGGCTGAGGGACCCGCCGGCTCCGCGGCCACGCCGGCCGGGACCTCAGCGCGTCAGGACGGTCGTCCCGGCGTGCGCGGTGAGGGTGGCGGTGGGGGAGGCGACGTCGACGGTGCCGTCCACGGGCTCGAACGGCAGGCCGGCGACCGAGAACTCCGCGGAGTAGGTCGTCGTCAGCGTCACCGGGTACGTGCCGGGGCGGGTGTACGTGTGCGTCGTGGACATCGCCGGGTAGGGGGCGCCGGGGTCCGTCGTGGGGCCCAGTGAACCGCCGTCGCCGAACGTCCAGGTGAAGCTCGCCGGGGTCGCCCGGATCGTCACCGGGAAACCCAGCACCTGCACGTCCCGCGTGACCTGCGCGGACTGCACGTACACGTTCACCGGGACGTTGAGCACCACGTCGCCGCCCGCCGGTTGCAGGCCGGCGGTCGACGGCGGCAGGCCGACGCGGCGCACGTCCGCCACCGTGATCGTCGGCAGCACGAGGGGTTGGCCCGTCGCGGTCGCCGTGGAGCGGCAGGAACTTGCGCCGCGCCGCCACGGTCCCGCCCCGCCCGCCGGTCGGCTCCAGTCCGTGAGGAACACCTCGCCGGGACCGCAGAGGGTGGACGCGCTGCACCCGGCATCGCTGCCGTTGCGGGGCTCGTCGGGGCCGGCGCAGGGGGAGGTGAGGATGTGTTCGCGGTTGGGGGCTCGCTCCTGAGGGTGGTTCCGTCGTGACCCGGCAGTCGAATGACCAGGACGTGTCGTCGCGCCGGCCACGAGGACGTCGTTGAGGCTGGTGTGCCCAGCCCAAGTCGTCCCCTGTGGGACTGCTGCCGACTGCTCGACTGGTGGAGCCAACAGTGCTAAGGAAAATACTGCTGCCGCCGTGGCTTGCGCTCTCAACGAGGCATCTCCCAGATGAACCACCTGTTGCCGTGGAACTTCAGTTGCATGAGCCCGTTGAACTCCATGCCTTCAGTGCTCTTAAGGGTTGAGCTGTCGGGGTTGATCAAGCGACCTTCGGTGGAATACATGTGCATTTGTACTTCTGCTTCGCCGTTCGCTGGGTCGAAGTGCTCGATGCGCGCGGACTTAAAGTGAGAAGTATTGTTTTCCCATGTAACACCTCGAGCGTGGGCGGCATCGACTACCTCGGCATCGTCTTTGCACGCCCCACAATCCGGTTCGCTGATCGCTCGGATCGCATCCGAGTCCCCCGTGGCCCGCGCGTAGTTCAAGACGTTCAAGTAGTGCCCCGCGAACGCGATGGCGTCGTCCTCGGTGAAACCCGCCGATTCGAACGTCGGCCGCGGGAGGGCGGGTGCCGTGGGGGTCGGGGACGCGGTGGGTACCTGCGTCACCGCGGGGGAGTGGACCGCGGCCGCGGCGCTCGCGGGCGCGGGCGGCGGCGGTTCGGCCACCGGTGCCTCCTCCCCGCAGGCGCCCAGGAGCGCGATCGCCGCGGCGGCGACGGCGCATGAGAGCAGGGTGCGGGTCACGGGGTGCACGCGGGGACGGTAGGGCGCGGGGTGCGGCGTCCGCTGCCGTCACCCGTCCGGCTGTGGGAAACCCCGGTCAGGCGGCGAACCGTGCGCCGTCGCCGGCGCGCAGCAGGTCGAACACCCCCGGCCCGCGCCACAGGGGTGTCCCGGGCGGGCTGGTGCCGTACAGGCCCACCGAGGCTCCGGTGACCCGGTCGCGCTCCAGCGGCCAGCGCAGCGGAGCCGCCACGGTGCGCAGGTCGCCGTCCGGCCGGGCGAGGGCTCGCACGACGTGCTCGAGGGCGGGCAGGGTCGCGGCCTTGGCGAGGTTGCAGCGGGCGTCGGCGGCGACGAGGTTCACCACTCCGTCGAGGGCGACGCGCGACCAGGGCAGGACGTGGTCGACGTGAGTGCCGGTGCGCAGGTGCCCGTCGCAGTAGAAGCAGCGGCCGCCCTGCAGGTCCGCGAGCGCCGGCGCGAGGCGCGCGACGGCGCTGCGTGCGGCGCCGAACAGGAAGCCGTGCAGGTCGGGGGCGTCGAGCTCCGTGGCGTTCATGCGCTGCACGTCGGCGACCCACCACTGCCGCAGGACCGGCTGCAGCAGCCCGGCGGTGCGTGCCAGGGCGGTCGCGACACCGGGGTGCAGGTCGATGCTCCAGCCGTGGGCGTCGAGCTCGGCGACGGTGGTCTTCTTGTGCAACCAGGTGTCGTCGTACAGGAAGGGCGCGCCGGGGACGGAGGTGCCGGTGCGCTGGAGGGCGAACAGGGGCTGCCGGGCGAGGGTCTGCGCGATCGCTCGGCGGTGCCGGGCGTGGAGGGCGGGCTCGGCGGCGCGCAGCTGGGCGGGGGTGGTGAGCCCGGCGGCCTCCGCGGCGGTGCGCAGCTCCCGCACCACGTCGGGCAGCGAGCGCCCGGACTGCTCGTTCTGCCGCAGGACGCCCACCTCGGAGAAGGTGCGCACCTGCGGCCAGTACAGGTCGACGACGCGGTCGGCGAGGTCCTCGATCGGCACCCGCAGCGGTGCGTCCGGTGCGGTGGGGTGCTCCAGGCAGTGCTGCACGAGCGCGGAGAGGACCGCGAGCTTGTAGGTGGAGACGCGCCGCCCGGTGGCGAGCAGCTCGGCGACGCGGGCACCGACCTCCAGCGGGTCCGGGATCGTGCTCACCGGTGGACGCTACGTCACCGAACGGGGGTGGGGAGCGCACGGGCCGTGTCGTTGCGCGTCGGGTGTCCGACCGGCGTGGCACCGTCGTGGTACTTCCCCACGCTAGGAGATCCACGATGACGTCGCTGCACCCCGGACCCGTCCTCCCGGAGGACCCCCCGGACCCGACGTCGATCGGTGCGCGTTACCCGCACCGCTACGCGGCCCTGGACGTGGAGACCACCGGCTTCTCCGCCGCGAAGGACCGCGTCGTGCAGGTCGCGGTGACCCTCCTGGACGAGCACGGCGACGTGGAGTCGTCCTGGTCCACGCTCGTGGACCCGCAGCGCGACCCGGGCCCGGTGCACGTGCACGGGATCACCGCCGAGCGCCTGCAGGGTGCGCCCCTGTTCGCCGACGTCGCCGAGCAGCTGGCGGACCTGCTGGCCGGGCGGGTCTTCGTCGCCCACAACGCCGTCTTCGACTGGGGCTTCGTGGCCGCCGAGATGCGCCGCGCCGGGGTGGAGCTGGCCGTGGAGCAGCGGCTGTGCACGCGCAACCTCGCCAAGCGCCTCGACCTGCCGGTCGCGGACCTGAAGCTGGCGACCCTGGCCGCGCACTGGGGCGTGGAGCAGCTGCGCGCCCACGACGCGGAGGACGACACCCGCGTCCTCGTGGAGGTGCTGCGCCACGCGCTGCGCGCCGCCGCGGCGTGCGACCTGGACCTGCCGCTGACGCGCTGCTCCACCGAGCCGCCCCCGGCGCGGCCGCGCTCGTCCCGCCGCGCGGCCGCGCCGTCGGGTGCTGCACCGGCGGAGCGGCGGGTCCTCGCGCCCGGGGAGGTGCTCGACCTGCCGCCCAGCGGCCGTCCGTGGCTGCTGGACGTGCGGTGGGCGCGCGCCGCCCACCCCGTGGAGGTCGTCGTGCAGCGCGCCGACGCGCTCGGTCTGCCCCTCGGCGCGGTGCTGCGCACCACCCGCGCCTCCCTGGACGGCACCGTCGTGCTGGACGTCGACACCGCCGGGGAGGCGGAGGTGTGGCTGCACCTGGACGCCTCCCCGCGCGACGTGGAGCGCGTGCTGGTCGTCGCCGAGGCGCCGGCCGGGCTGGCGTTCGCCGAGGTGGGTCCGCTGGTGCTGGGGGTGCGCGCGCCGAACGGGTCGGTGCTGGCGTTCGCCACCGTGGACGCCCCGCGGGGTGCGCGGGCGCTGGTGGTGGCGGAGGTTCAGCGGCACGGTGGGGCGTGGCGCCTGCGGGTGCCGGAGGCGGCGGCCGCGGCGGCGTGAGGGGCCACCGCCGGGGTGGCCCCCAGGCCGCGGTCAGAGGGCGGCTGCGCCGTGTTCCCCGGTGCGGACGCGCACGACGTCGTGGACGGGGGCCGTCCACACCTTGCCGTCGCCGGTGCGGCCCGTGCGGGCGCTGTCGACGAGCAGGTCCACCACGGCGGGCGCGTCGACGTCCTCGACGAGGACCTCCAGGCGGACCTTGGGGACGAGGTCGACGGTGTGCTCCGCGCCGCGGTAGACCTCGGTGTGGCCGCGCTGGCGGCCGTGGCCGCTGGCTTCCGAGACGGTCACGCCCCGGACGCCGAACGCCTGCAGGACCGTCCTGGCGCCGTCGAGCGCGTGCGGTCTGATGATGGCGGTGACGAGCTGCACGGTGTCCTCACCCCTCCCCGTGCACGCCGGCGGTGGGTGCCGCAGCCGCCGGCTGCGGCGGGACCTCCGACCGGGTCGGGTGGGCGGTGATGCGTTCGTGCGCGCCGGGGACGGCCGGAGCCTCGGGCACCCCGGCACCGGACGGGGCGAGGTCGTACGCGGTCTCGGCGTGCACGCTGAGGTCCACCCCGGCCTCCTCGGCCTCCGCCGGCAGGCGCAGCCCCATCGTCTTGTCGAGCACGAGGGCGATCAGGAGGGTCACGACGAAGGAGTAGGCGAGCACCGCACCCACCGCCGCCGCCTGCACCCCGAGGAGCCCGAACCCGCCGCCGTGGAGGAGGCCGTCGCGGCCGCTGGGTGCGTCGGAGGTGCCGAGGAAGCCGACGAGCAGCGTTCCGACGACCCCGCCCACGAGGTGCACCCCGACGACGTCGAGCGCGTCGTCGTAGCCGAACCGGCGCTTGAGCCCGATGGCCAGCGGGCAGACGGCCCCGGCCACCGCACCGACGACGAGGGCCCCGACCGGGCTGACGGCGCCGCACGCCGGGGTGATGGCGACGAGACCGGCGATGATCCCCGAGACCGCGCCGAGCGTGGTGGCGTGACCGTCGCGCACGCGCTCCACGAGCAGCCAGCCCAGCAGGCCGCTGCAGCTCGCGCAGAACGTGGTGAGCACCACGACGGCCGCGCTGTTGCCCGCCGACAGGGCCGAGCCGCCGTTGAACCCGAACCAGCCGAACCAGAGGATCCCCGCGCCGAGCAGGGTGGTGGGCAGGTTGTGCGGCCGAGGGGTTCGCGGCCACGACAGGCGCTTGCCCAGGACGAGGACGACCGCGAGGGTGCCGATGCCGGCGTTGACGTGGACGGCGGTGCCGCCGGCGAAGTCGACGGCGGCCAGGTCGTTGGCGATCCACCCGCCGACGACGGAACCGTCGGCGGAGTCGAAGGCGAACACCCAGTGCGCGACGGGGAAGTAGACCAGCGCGGCCCACAGCCCGGCGAGCACGAGCCAGCTGCTGAACCGCATCCGGTCGGCGACGCCACCGGCCAGCAGCGCCACGGTGATGCAGGCGAACAGCGCCTGGAACGCCGCGACGAGCGCCGGTGGCAGCGAGGCCTCGGGGTCCTCGGTGAGCACCTGGCCGAGACCGGCGTACTCGCCCAGGTCGCCCAGCAGGCCGAGCCCCCCGTAGGAGTTCCCCAGGACGGCGGAGTAGCCGAAGGCCACCCACAGGACGGCGACCACGGCCACCGCTCCCAGGACCATCATCATCATGTTCAGGGCGCTCTTGACGGACGTCATGCCCCCGTAGAAGAGGGCGAGCCCGGGCACCATGAGGCTCACCGCGGTGAAGGCGGCGAGGATCCAGGCGGTGTCTGCGGCGTTCATGCGCAGGTCCTTTCGACGTGCGGAGCGGTCAGGTGGTGACGAGGTGGTCTGCCGAGGCGCGGCGGAGCCAGTCCACGGCCCGGTGGCGGTACGCGCCGATGCCCTTGTAGTCGGCGATGTCCTGGGGCAGTTCCTCCACGACCGCGGCCAGCTGCTCCCTCCACTCCGGGATCGTGGCGATCTCCGCCAGGGGCGCCATGTAGGTGCGGATGTTGAAGGTCAGCGCGCCGCTGAGCGGCAGGCGGGTCAGGTGCTCCAGCTCGATGCGCAGCTGGAGGCGCCCGTAGTCACCGTCGGCGATCAGCCGGGGGATGTCGGCGTCCCACTGCGGCTTCGTCTCCAGGCTGATGTCGCGCAGGGGCGATCCGTGGGCGGAGAAGGTCCAGTTGACCCTGCGGTAGACCACGTCCGGGGTCAACCGGCGCATGAACTGCGTCGCCCTGCTGGTGGTTCCGTCCTCGTTCAGGCGCGGCACGGGCCCGTGGACCTCCTCCAGGCTCATGCCGACGTCGAACTTCACCGACCACGCAGCCGCCCAGGTCACCAGCGCGGCGTCGAACCACAACCGTCCGCCGCGGTCGCTGACCATGAGGATGTCGTCGGGCACCTGGCAGCCGATGAAGGTCAACGGGTCCACGCCCAGACCCGTGCGATCGCCCAGCGTGAAGCGACGTTCGACGCCGAGCAGGTCGTTGCGCCAGTGCAGGTCCAGCCCGTCCTGGCGCAGGTGCATCGTCTCCGGGTAGGAGGCGGCCAGTTCACGCATCAGGAACAGCAGCATGTCCCAGCACGCCGGCTCCATGTGGGGGAGGACCTGCCGGCGGCCCGGGTCGCGGGCCAGGACCTCGCGACGCAGCGCCATCTGCTCCAGGTAGTCGTCTCCCAGGTCGACGACGTGGGAACCCCAGTGACCGGCCGGCGTGTCCACGCGACGCCTGGCGGGCTCGACGTTGACGGTGTAGCGGAACGTGCGCTCGCCGGGGCTGAACGGCCACGGCAGGCGGGTGAGGTCACTCATGCGTCGATCTCCAACCGGTCGTCGGCTGCCCGCGAGACGCAGGCGAGCATCTGCGTGTGGGTCTCCCGCTCCTCGGGGGTGAGCACCGCGTCGCGGTGCTCCACGCGGCCGGCGGTGACGGCGACCACGCACTGCCCGCAGACCCCCTGGCGGCACATGTTGGCGATGGGGACGTCGGCGGCGAGCGCGGCTTCCAGCAGGCTCGTGCCGCTGGGGACCTGCAACTGCTTCCCGCTGCGCTGCAGCACGGCGGTGAAGGCCCTGCCGGCATCGAGCTCGGGTGCGACGAAGCGTTCCAGGTGCACTCGTGCCGGCGGCCACCCCGCCCGGTGGGCCTGCTGCTCGAACAGGTCCACCACAGCCGGTGGTCCGCACGCGTAGGCGTGGGTGCCCCACGGCTGGTCCTCGAGCCGCTCCCGCAGGACCTCGTGCAGCGCCTGTCGACCCACCGCTTCGCGCAGGTGCGGCCCGGCCAGTTCGCGCACTTCCTCGAGGTGCGCAGCGGCACCCGCGCGGTAACCGTAGACCACCTCGACGTCCCGTCCCCACGCCCGGGCGGCCCGCAGGTGCGAGAGCACCGGCGTCACACCGATCCCGGCTGCGATGAGCAGGGCCTTGCGGGCGGAGAACTCCGGGGCGAAGGCGCTGGTCGGCCCCTCGATCCGCAGCGTGTCACCGACTGCGACGTTGTCGTGCAGCCAGTCCGATCCACCGCCGTCGCCGCGGCGCAGGACCGAGAAGCGGAACTCGGCCGGTGCGATGCCCGATCCCGTCAAGGAGTAGGCGTTGCGCTTCGAACCCGCGGTGACGACGACGTGGCTGCCGGGGGCGTGGTCCGGCAGGGCTCGTCCGTCCGCTCGCACCGTCACGAACTGCCGCGCGGTGCTGGTCAACTGGTCGATGCGAACCACCCGCACCGTGTGCACGGAACCTCCCGTGGTGCTGCCTGCAGCAGTGCCCGTGGCGGCACCTGGAGAGGGGGTCACGCTTCCTCCGTGCTGCGGGTCGCAGACGCCAGGTAGCTGCCCCGGTACCGGGAGGCGTGCTCGTGCACCTCGATGCGCCTGCCGCACCCGGTGCAGTCCAACAGCGCACCCGGCTGTGAGCGCACACGCCGGGTGTTCTCGCAGTGCACGCAGAAGACGGCGATCACCGTGCGGGAGACGGCGTGGGTGAGCAGCTCCTCGGGGAGGACGCCGGCGCCCGCGCACCAGGCGCTGACCTCCAGCACGTCCGCTTCGTCGCCCGCGACGGCGATCCGTGCTCCCACGCGCAGGCCCGTCAAGGCTTCCAGCACCTCCGGGCGGCGTCGCGGGTGGAGTTCCCGCAGGTGCAGGACGTGGATCCGCTTGCCCGCGTCCGCTGCCTGCCGACGCCACCGATCGGCGGCCCCTGCTGCACCCGCGCCGACGGTGATGACCAAGTACTGCCGTCCCGAGGTGTCCAACGGGGGGAGCCGGTCGGTCCAGGTCGGGACGCTGGTCCGGCGCGGGGCGAGGACCTCGGGGGCCGGCCTGTCGATCGTCTCGGCGTGGGTCACGGGGAGCTCTCCTCCTCGGCTGCGATGGGAGTAGTGCTGGCGCGTCTCCGCTGAGCAACTGCCCTGTGCAGGAGATGCTGTCTAATGTCAGTAGACGCGGTGCGTGTTTCGTGGCGACTACGCCACCGTTAAGGTCCGTGCCCGATCGTGTTGCGGGGGAGTTTCCGCGATCCGCTCGACGGTGAGGAGCTGCGAGGACGGGACCGGGGCGAAACCTCGTGCGGCAGGACCGTGCCGGGAAATCCTGGGCGAGCACGCCGTGCAGGACGGAACCGGGCGCTGGTGGTGTCGCAGCGAGGGCCCGCGTCCGGGCGCACCGGCGGAGCGTGACGTTGTGCGGTAGCCGTCAGTGCCCGCGGGTGATCCACTCGTCCAGGTGCGGGGCTTCGTCGCCGATGGTGGTGTCCTGGCCGTGGCCGGTGAGCACGCGGGTCTCCGGGGGCAGTTCCAGCAGCACGTCGCG
>NZ_JBJLRI010000065.1:0-23593 GCF_050871405.1 Kineococcus esterisolvens | reverse complement strand
ACCTCGTCGGTGCCGCTGCAGCCGACGCGGGCGTCCAGGCGCCCGTCGGCCAGGCCCTGCACCACCGACAACGTGCGCGCCAGCGGGCCGGCGATGGAACGGGCCACCACCACGGCCACCGCGACGGAGACCACGAGCGCCAGCGCCCCCAGCGTCAGCAGCACGATCACCGCCTGACGCACGTCGGACGAGCTGGCGGTGGCGGTCGCCTTCGCCGATGCGCTCTCGGCCTGCACGAGCTCCTCGAGCTGGCCCAGGTACTCGCGGGTGATGGGCAGGGTCGTGGCGGTGCGGTAGGCGATGAAACCGGCGGTGTCCTTGGCGCGGGCCCGCGCGACGAGCTCCTCACGGGCGGCGCGGTACTCGGCCATCGTGTCCTCGACGGCGTCGCGCTGGGCCCGCGGGGCTGCGGGCGAGGAGTCCAGGTAGGCCTGCCACGCCTCGTCGTAGAGGACGTCGTCCTCGGCCATGGTCGCCAGCGCCGCCTCGGTGCCGGCGGAGTCCGTGGTCAGGGCGGCGTTGGCGATGTCCTGGCGCAGGTTGAGGTAGGAGGCCCGGACGACGCCGATGGTCTGCACCGAGCGCAGCGCCTGGGTCGAGATGCGGTCCAGGTCGGCCTGCGAGCTCTGCAAGCGGGTGATGCCCACCCCGACCACCACGGCCAGCAGGAGGCACACGACGCCGAAACCGGCGAACAGCTTGGGAGCCACGTTGAGCCCGCGCAGGCGAGAGGTCATGGGTGCCCATCGACAGGCGGCTGAGAGGGCTTGACCCCTCGGGCGGCTCCCGGTGCACGCGTGGTGGCGCCGCGGCGGCTGCCGTAGCGTCGGCGCGTCCGTGGTCGTGGTGTCGAGGAGGGGATCGGGGTCGTGGTGGATCTGCTCGCAGCAGCGGGGATGCACGTGCTGGACGACGAGGACGAGCCGCTGCTGGTGCGGGCTGACGGGCGGCCGGTGGAGACGTGGCGGGAGGACTACCCGTACGCGCAGCGGCTGTCGCGGGCGGAGTACGACCCGCTGAAGCGTTCCCTGCAGATCGAGCTGCTGAAGCTGCAGAAGTGGGTGAAGAGCTCCGGCGAGCGGCTGGTCGTGCTGTGCGAGGGGCGGGACGCGGCGGGCAAGGGCGGCACGATCAAGCGGTTCACCGAGCACCTGAACCCGCGGGGCGCGCGTGTGGTGGCGCTGGAGAAGCCCTCGGAGCGCGAGGCGTCGCAGTGGTACTTCCAGCGGTACGTGTCGCACCTGCCGGCGGCGGGGGAGATCGTGCTGTTCGACCGGTCCTGGTACACGCGGGCGGGGGTGGAGCGGGTGATGGGTTTCGCCACGGACGAGGAGTACGAGCGGTTCATGCACCAGGTGCCGCTGTTCGAGCGGATGCTGGTGGACGACGGGATCCACCTGGTGAAGTTCTGGTTCTCGGTGACGCGCGCGGAGCAGCGCACGCGGTTCGCCATCCGGCAGATCGACCCCGTGCGGCAGTGGAAGCTGAGCCCGATGGACCTGGCGAGCCTGGGTCGGTGGGACGACTACACGGCCGCGAAGGAGGCGATGTTCGAGCGCACGGACACGGACTTCGCGCCGTGGACGGTGGTGAAGACGAACGACAAGAAGCGGGCGCGCCTGGAGGCGATGCGGGTGGTGCTGAGCCGGTTCGACTACGACGGCAAGGACGAGTCGGTCGTGGGGCGCCCTGACCCCGCGCTGGTGGTGGGGGCGCGCTCGATCCTGGAACCCGACCGCCGGCCGGCGCCGCCGCAGGATTGACCGGGCCTGCGCGGGGCGCGGTCGGGGCGGGCCCGGACGTCAGCCGGCCGTGACGGGCACCATCGCCGAGCGGGTCTTGTCCCAGATGCGGGGGTGTCGTGCGGCGTGCTCGGCGGCGAGCGCCGCGCGGACCTGCTCGAACGTGAGGCCGGGTGCCGCCAGACGGTGCTCGCCGAGCTCCTCGAAGCGGTCGCCGTCGAGGCAGTAGGCGACCTGGTCGAGGGCGTTCATCTGGCGGATGGTGATGAGCTCGTCGACCAGGACGTCCTCGGGGTGCGGCTGGTCGGGGTGCAGGTCGCGGGCGGCGGTGAGGAACTCCTCGCCGCGGGCGGTGTCGGTGAAGCTGTAGGCGTCGGGCGTGCCGCGGCCGGTGCTGGTGACCAGGCCGATGCTCTGCCCGTGGCGCAGCAGGTCGCAGGACCAGGAGGTGCCGTCGGGGGTGGGGTGTTCCTGGTAGCCGCTGATGCTGTAGCGCTGGTGGGGGTGGCTGGTCGGCAGGGCCACGGGGTGGGCTCCTCGGGGGCGGGGTGGGGGGCCATCGTGGGCCACCGGCGTGCGTTCGGCCAGCGGAGGTGTGCCGCGCGCACGGGAACGCGTCAACGCCGTCCTCGCCCCCTCGTGGCTCCGGGCCACCTGGACGCCCGGGGCGTGTTCGCGCGAGGATCCTCCGGCGCCGCCGGCACCTGCTGGTGGCCGTGGTGGCTCAGCGGACGCGCTCGGCGGTGAACTGCATGCGCGGGTCGGCGAAGGTGTCCTGCGCTTCGACGATCCGCAGTTCCCGCTCGCCTGAGCGGTGGGTCGCCTCGATGAGGTCGTAGATGCTGGATGCGGTGCGTTCGAGGGAGACGGCGGCGTCGCCCGTGTCGCGGTAGTGCGCGGTGAAGAGCGCCGTGGTGACGTCGCCGGAGCCGTTGGCCTTGAACGGCAGCAGGGGAGTGCGCACGATCCACGCGCCGGCGTCGTCGACGACGAGCATCTCGATCGTGCCCTCTTCGCGGTCGGGTCGTTCGACGCTGGTGACGAGCACCGTCGCCGGGCCCATCGCGCGGGCGAGGTCGGCGGAGGCGAGGGTGGATTCGAGGGTCGAGGGCTCGGTGCTGGTGAGGTACCCGAGCTCGAACTGGTTGGGGGTGATGATGTCGGCTGCGGGAACGACCCGGTCGCGCAGCAGTTCAGGGATCTCAGGGGCGACGAAGCAGCCGGACCTGGCGTTGCCCATCACGGGGTCGCACGCGTAGACGGCCGAGGGGTTGGCGGCCTTGACCCGGCGAACGGCGTCGACGATCACGTCGGCGATGCCGGCGCCGCCCTGGTAGCCGGAGAGGACGACGTCGATCTGCGGGAAGACCCCGCGCTCCTCGACGCCGGTGATGACGTCGCGGACGTCGGCTGCGGACATGACGGGTCCCCGCCACGCGCCGTACCCGGTGTGGTTGGAGAAGTTGACCGTGTGGACGGGGATGACCTCCACGCCGATCCGCTGCAGGGGGAACACGGCCGCCGAGTTCCCGACGTGACCGTGGGCCACCGCTGACTGGATGGAGAGGATCTTCACGTGCTCTGCCCTTCAACGGCGTGGAGGTGTCCGACGGGTGGTGCGGCGCGGGACCGGTGCTGCGCTGCCCGGGGGGACAGGCGCGGTGCCGGGTCCCAGCCCGAGACGCTCGCACTCTGGGGCGCCCGGGCTGCTCGGCCGGGGCGTACGCAGACCGCTGCGCCCGTGCGGGCATCCTACTCACCGCTTCACCGCGCGTTCCCCGAGCGGGCGCGCGTCATCGCTCTGGAGAGCACCGGCTCCACCCCGCTGCGCCGGTCGAGCCCCGGGTGCTGTCCCGACTCGTCCCGCGGACGGTGGCGGTCACCGCGGCGGGGGGACGGGCCGCACGGCACGTCGCCTGTCGCGCCCTTGAGCGTCGACGAGCAAGGAGATCGCGGTGGGCGGCCAGACCGCGGGGTCGAGAACGCTCACACCGAGGAGTCGGCCGGCGTGGCCGGGGCCGGCCGTCCGCGATCGGTCCCCACCCGGCTCCTACCTCGGGGCGGCGGGTTCGCTGATCCGACCATCGGCGCTGGTTGCCGGTGGCGCCGTTGCGGTGGAGGCTGTGCTCCCCGTCCGGCCGGAGGCATCCGTGGGCAAGCTGATCTACGCAGCCAACACCTCGCTCGACGGCTACCTCGAGGACGAGGACGGCTCCTTCGACTGGTCCGTGCCTGACGAGGAGGTGCACGCGTTCTGGAACGAGCACGAGCGGGGCATCGGCACGTCGCTCTACGGCCGACGCATGTACGAGACCATGCGCGTCTGGGAGAGCGACGACTGGTTGACGACTGGACCGGCCGTCGTCCGCGAGTACGCGGAGATCTGGCGCGACGCCGACAAGGTCGTCTACTCCTCGACGCTGCGAGAGGTGCCGACGGCGCGCACGAGGATCGAGCGGCGCTTCGACCCCGAGGTGGTGCGGCAGCTCAAGGAGACGTCCGGCCCGGACCTGAGCATCGGTGGTGCGACCCTCGGGGCGGAGGCGTTCCGGCACGGACTGGTCGACGAGTGCGTGCTGCTCCTGCACCCCGTGCTCGTCGGCGGCGGCAAGCCGGCGCTTCCCGGGGGTGTACGACTCGACCTCGAACTGCTGGACCACCGACGGTTCGGCAACGGCGTGGTGCACGTTCGCCACGCCGTGCGCAACGGGACCTGACACCCGTCGCCGGCTGCCGCGCCGGCCGGGGAGCGCTGCGACCGCCTCGTGGCGGCGCCGGTGCCGGTTCGGTGCCTCGCGGCTCGATCGATCCCCGCGCCGCCGGGTCGACCGGTGGTAGCGAGCGGGCGGGTGTCGTGCCCCCGGTGGTGCACCGTGTCCGGGTGACGGAACGCCGGCAGTTGCACCGGCAGGCGCGCTCTCCGGTGTGGACCGTCGACCTCGTGATGCCGGGGGAACGGGTCGTGGACCGGCTGCGTCGAAGCGTCATGACCTCGCGCCTCGTCGTCCGGGCCGGGCTGCTGGCCGTCCTGCTCGTGACCGCGTGCGGGCAGCAGGCCGCGGCGCCCGGCGGTCCACCCTCCAGCGGTTCGCCCGCTCCGGAGCCGCCCGACGTCGCGGGAGCCGATCTCGTCCCCGACGAGCACCCGGGGCCCTTCGAGGCCACCGGGTTCGTCCTGCAGGACGCCAGCCACGGCCCGCAGCTGTGCGCGGGTGCGGTGGCGGAGTCGTTGCCCCCGCAGTGCGCGGGACCGGACCTGATCGGCTTCGACTTCTCGTCCCTGCCGGCCGGCTCCTACGAGTCGGTGTCCGGCAGCCGCTACGGGACCTTCGTCATCACGGGGAGACCGCAGGGCGAGGCGATCCAGCTCACCGCGCCCGCCCGCCCCGCCGGCCCGGACGAGCGACCGCGCGCACCGGAGCCGTCCTTCGCCAGCCCCTGCCCGGAACCGGCGGGCGGGTGGCGGGCGGTGGACCCGGCGCGGGCCACCGAGGGGGCGCTGCAGGCCGCGTCGGTGCGCGCCCAGGCCGTCGAGGGGTACGGCCTGCTGTGGATCGACCAGTCCTTGGTGACCCCGGAGGAGATCGCGGCAGGAGCGGTCAACGACCCGTTGCGCTACGTCCTCAACGTCTCGACCACCGGGGACCTCGCCGAGATGCAGGCCGCGGTGCGCGCGGTGTGGGGTGGTGCGTTGTGCGTCAGCGTCGCCGCGCGCTCCCACGCGGAGCTGATCTCCGTGCGAGACGCGCTCAGCGAGTCCGACCAGTCCGGTGCGGGTTCGTCGCTGCTCGACCTGCAGGTGGACTCGATGCTCGGGCAGGTCACCGCCACGGCCCTGCTGGCCCGTGAAGCCGATCAGCGCCGCCTCGACGAGCGGTTCGGGGCCGGTGTCGTGCGCCTGAGCAGCGTCCTGCGCCCAGCTGCACGTTGAGGTGCGGGCACCTGGGGGGTGACGCCTTGCCGGACGGTGGCCTCAGCCGTCGTCTTCGCCGGCCGGTCCCCGGCGCTGCAGCGATGAGCCCGCCCGTGCCCGCGGGTCCAACGTTCGAGCGACACGACCGATCCACGAGGAGCACAGCATGGGCCTGATCCACATCGAGCTGTTCGCGACCCTCGACCTCGTCGGGCAGGCGCCCGGCGGCCCCGACGAGGACCCGGTGGGGTTCGGCTTCGGCGGCTGGCAGGCGCCCCTGCTGGACGACGTCGCAGGGGCTCAGGTCGCTGCCGCGTACGAGGGCACCGATGCCCTCCTGCTGGGCCGACGCACCTACGAGATCTTCGCCGCCCACTGGCCGCACCAGGAGAGCGGTCAGGACAGCGAGATCGCCACACTCTTCAACAGCGTCCCGAAGTACGTGGCCTCCCGCGGCCGGCCCGACCTGTCGTGGGCCCACTCCACGCAGCTGGGCCCGGACCTGGCCGGCGCGGCGCGGCAGATCCGTGAGCGGCACGAGCACGTGAAGGTCGTCGGAAGCCTGAACCTCGTGCAGACCCTGCTGCGCGAGAAGCTCTTCGACCGCCTCGACCTGTGGGTGCACCCGGTCGTGCTCGGTGTCGGGAAGAGGGTGTTCGACGGTGGTGCCGTGCCCGCGAACGTCACGCTCCTCCAGCCACCGGTGGCCAGTCCGAGGGGCACCGTGTACCTGCGCTACGGGCTCGCCGACGGCACGCCCGCGACGGGGGAGGTGGCCGCGCGCGGTCGCGGTGCCGGAGGCCACGACTGACGCGGTCCGGTGCCGGGTGGCACGTGCCGTGCTCACGGAGCGCCGGGTGCACGCGCGTCCTGGTGAACGGCGGGCTGAACCGTCCCGCGGGTGCAGCACAGCTGACACCGTGGGCCGGTGAGCACCTCGTCCCGCCGTACGTCGTCGCGCCGCGACCTCCTCCTGCTGGCCTTGGTGGCGTTGCCCGCGCTGAGTGCGGTGAAGTCGTCGGCGTCGGTGCTCAGGGCGATCTCGCGCTGGGCGTCCATGTCGGCCAGCCGCTGCTGGAGCGTGGCGCGGATCATGGCGTCGGCGTCCGAACCCAGCGCCTGTCGCCGGGGCGGATCGGGCAGCTCCGCGACGCGGATCATCGCTGCCGCCACCTTGCGGGGATCGCCGGGCACGGCCGCCAGGGGGATGCCCTCCCCGCGCACGAACTGCGCGGCGGGTGTGCCCTCGTAGGCGGCCAGTGCCGGGGCGACCTCGGCGGAGGGGCCGGCGAAGCCGGTGCGGGACATGCCGGGCTCGATCAGCGTGTTGGTGATCCCGAAGGGGGCGACCTCCGCGGCCAGGGCCTCGAAGAAGCCCTCGACGGCCCACTTGCTGGCGTGGTACAGCGACATGCCCGGGAAGGCCAGCTGGCCGCCCATGCTGGACACCTGCAGGATCCGCCCGCCGCCCTGGGCGCGCAGGTGCGGCAGGGCGGCGCGGACCAGGGCGATGGCGCCGGTGACGTTGGTGGCCAGCTGCCGCTCGACCTGGGCGTCGCTGAGCTCCTCGGCGGCGCCGAAGAGGCCGTAGCCGGCGTTGGGGACCACCACGTCGATGCGGCCCAGAGCGGTGAAGGCCTCGCCGGTGCCAGCGCGGACGGTGGCGCTGTCGGTGACGTCCAGCGCCTGGCGCCGCAGTCGCGAGCCGTGTTGTTCGGCGAGGTCGTCCAGGCGGGTGAGGGTGCGCAAGGTGGCGGCGACGGTGTCGCCGCGCTGCAGCAGCAGTTCGGTCAGGTGGCGGCCGAAGCCGCTCGAGGTGCCGGTGATGAGCCAGGTGGTCATGAGGACCGCCCCTTTCAGCAACTGATCGGTGAGGACGGAGGAAGGTGGTGGCTGAGTTCCCGACTGGTCGGACGAGATGGGGAGGAGTTCGCTGTGACCTTCGTGGCGCCCCTTCCCGAGCCCGCCGCGGACCCGCAGCGACGGACGGGCGAGCAGCGGCAGGCTCAGGCCGCACGAGCCCGCCTGCTCGAAGCCGCCACCGGTAAGTTCCAGCGTCACGGGCTGACCGGTACCCGGGTGGACCGCATCGCCGAGCGGGCGGTGTCGGACGAGCGGCTGATCCTGGTCTGCTCCGGTGACGAGGACCAGCTGCTCGACACCGTGCTGGCACGTCACCGGGGGGAGATGATCGACGCGGTGGCGTGGGGGCCCAGCTGGGCAACCCGCTTCTGTTGCAGCACGGCCGAAGGCGCCCTCGCGGTCGGCGCGTGGGCCCATCACGCCGAGGCCGGCGGGCGGCAGCTCACGGCGTCGTCGTGCGCGTCAGTTCCAGCACGGGGATGGTGCGGACACCTCGCGTCTGCTCCACGTACCCCGCGAAGCCGGGGAAGCGGCGGACCTGCTCCGCGTACACCGCATCACGTTCACTGCCGGACAGCTCACGCACGCGAACCGGGAAGCTCTGCTCACCCCGCTCGATGCGGGCGCTACCTGCGGCCGTCGGGTCGTGGAACCAGTTCGGGTTCGCCGGTGCGCCGCCGTTGGAGGCGAAGACGTAGACGGTGCCTCTTCCGCCCTCCGCGGTGCCCCCGTCCACGTTCCCTCCGGTGCCGCCCCCCCAGGCCGTCCGCGGGCAGGCACATCACGGGGGTCACGAACTCCTCGCCGCTCTTGCGGACGAAGTGGGGCACCGGGACCATCGGTGCCCCGGCGAAGGGCCCAACCACTCGGCCGCCGTTCGCACGGAACTCATCGGTGGTCCGCTGGTTGATGTCGCCCAGATCAGTCACGGTCGTCTCCTCGCTCGTCGCTGCCACTGACGTCCTCCGCTCCGCGGAGGACGTCGGCCCGGTGCTGGTGTCTTCTCGGGGTGGTGTGAGCAGATCCGCGGTCGGCGGTCCCCGTGGGTCCTCGCCGGTGCGATCAAGGGTCGTCGAGGTCAGGTGCGGGGGTGATCACGGTGCCCCCGCGCGGTACTCAGTCGCGGATGGCGGCGAAGTCTGCGGCGAACACTCCGCCGGGGTCCACCCGTGCTCGCACCCGCTCCACGCGGGCGCGGCTCGCCTCGTCGTCGCTGCGCTGCGGCTGCTGGGAGGAGTTCACGAAGTTCGGCGACGTCAACCCGGTCAGGTGGGGCAGCAGGGCCGAGCTGGCCCCTCGGCCCGGCCGACTCGGAGGGGCTGCTGACTCAGCTCGGACCACTGGGGGTCAGCCGTCTGTGCGGCGGCGAAGAGGGCGTAGGCGACGCCGCCCTCGACGTCGACGTGCGACACCCGGTGTTCCCGGAACGGGGTGACCAGGAACGCGCCGTGCCCCGGCGACCGCTCCGCCCTGGGTTCCGGTGGCACCGTTGACGGTGATGAGTCGTCGTTCGGACACGGGTGCTCTCCTGTCGGTGTGCTTCCGTCGGTGTGCTGGAACTGCACGTAGCTGTGGAACTGCGCGGGGCCCGTGCGGGTCTCACTCGGGCAGGACGACCACCTTGCCCGGGATGCGGCCGGCGGCGGCCTCCGCGTGCGGAGCGGGCAGCTTGGCCAGCCGGATGCGGCGGGTGACTTCCGCCTGCAGGCTCCCGCTGTCCACCAGGGACAACAGTTCGCTGAGGCGCTCGTGGTTCGGGCGGACGAAGACGGTCGCCGCGCGAACACCGCGGGCCTCGTCGCCGGGGGTGGGCATGAACGCGGTGGTGCTGACGACCGCACCGCCGTCGCGGACGGCGTCGATGCTGCGCGGGCTGGCGGTGGCCACGACGTGCACGCCGGCTCGCTCGGCCAGGCGATGGCGTACTTGCCCACGACGCCGCCGGCTCCGACGATCAGCACGCGCTGGCCAGCCTGCAGGGCGCCGTCGTCGGGCAGGGGGATGCTCGTGGGTGCCGCGACCAGCGCGTCCGCCGGTGCGATCACGTACTGCGCCGCCCCGCCGTCGCGTTCCATCGGCAGGAAGGCGATCACCGCGTCCCCGACCTGCAGGCTGTCGACGCCCCCCCGAGCGCGTCGACGGTGCCGGAGACGTCGTAGCCGGGCACGCGCGGCAGCACGGTCAGGATCGGCAGGAACCCGGCGCGCATGCCGTTGTCGGCGGCGTTGAAGGCGGAGGCCTCGACCCGCACCCGCACCTGCCCGGCGGCCGGGGTGGGCTGCTCGACGTCCTCGTACTGCAGGACCTCGGGTCCGCCGGTCTCGTGGAAACGCACAGCCTTCATGGTCTTCGTCCTTCCGGTGTTCTCTCGGGTCATCAGTGGTGAGGGGTTCTGGAGTCGTGACTGCGGCGCCCGCGGAGCCGGGCGCTGCAACGACTGCCTGGGGTGCAGGTGCGGGAGGAGCGGGAGGGCCACGCCTTCCGTGATCTCGGGATCGAGGACGAGGGCGTGGCTGCTCCTCGTCGGAGGGAGCGGGCATCCAGACGGTGGCGTTGACGAGCCTGCCGCCGTCACGGATCAGCGTGAGCAGCGCGGTCAGCTGCTCCGGGGCGATCGGGGCGATCGGGGCGATCGGGGCGATCGGGGCGATCGGGGCGAGGTTGAGGATGAGGTCGACGGGCTCGGTCACCCGCGTCGTCACGCCGGTGGTGGTGTGGTCGATCACCTCGTCGGCCCCCGCGGCCTCGACCCGCACGGCGCTGCGGGGGCTGGCCGTGGCGATCACCTGAGCACCGGCCTCCTTGGCCAGCTGCACGGCGCAGCCGACGACCGCTCCGCCGGCGCCGTTGATCAGGACCTGCTGCCCGCCGCTCAGGTCGCCGTGGTCGAACAGCGCCTGCCACGCGGTCAGCCCGACGAGCGGCAGGGCCGCCGAGTCGGCCAGCGGGATGTTCCTCGGTGCCCCCGTCAAGACCTCCGCCGGGGCGATGACGTACTCCGTTGCCGCCCCGGTCGCGACCATCGGCAGGAAGCCAGCCGACGACCTGGTCGCCGAGCGCGACGGCGTCCACGTCCGCACCCAGCGCGTCGACCGTGCCGGCGACGTCGATGCCGGGGGTGTGCGGGAGCTGGACCGCGACCGGACCCCGCATGGGGCCCGCGCGGATGGTGGCGTCGACGCCGTTGAACGACGTGGCGCCGACCCGGATCGGGACATGACCCGCGCCGGGGGCGGGCTGTTCGACGTCCTCGTGGCGCAGGACCTCGGGACCACCGAACTCGTGGAAACGCACTGCCTTCATCGCTGGACCTGCTTCCGCGGGTGCCGTCGACGTGCTTCGCGGATCGGGTCCGCGGTCTCGGTGACGCACTCAACGTCGCAGGTCCCGGCGCGGTCAGCCTGGGCCGGATCGGCCCACCTTGATGACCGCCTGCCCGTCGGCCGCGCCGACCACCTCCGCCAGCCGGGCCGCGTCGCCCGAGCCCGGCGCCGCGGTCAGCATGACGGCCGCCAGGTCGTCACCGGGGATGGCGATGAGGTTCCCGACGAGCGTGACGGAGTCACCGTCCGAACGGGTGAACGTCGCGCTGCCCTCGTAGGCCTCCACCGGCCGTGGTGCGCGCCACAGGGTGTCGAACCGGCGACTGCGGGTCCGCACGTCGTCCACCAGGGCGGCGAGCGACGCATCGGCGGGGTAGCGCAGCAGCGAACTCCGCAGGAGGGCCACGAGGACCGCCTCGTGGTCGTCCGCGTCGGTCGCGGACTGCTTGAACGCCTCGAACGGATCGCAGAACGTGCGCCAGGCGACGTTCCACTCCCGGCGGTCCCCGGTGAGGTTCCAGAGCTCCAGCGCCACGAACGCGCTGTTGACCGCGACGACGTTCATCGCCGCGTCGGAGACGACCATCGGGGTGTCCGAGAACCGCTCCAGCAGTCGCGTCGCGCCCGGGCCGAGGTCGGCCGGCACCTGCCCCTCGACGGCGGCGTAGCCGGCCAGCGCGCAGAGCCGCTCGTAGTCCGCCCGCCCGATCCGCAACGCCCGGGCGATGGCGTTCACCACACCGGCCGACGGGTGGCTGCGGCCCTGTTCCAGCCGGCGGACGTAGTCCGCCGACATCCCCGCGAGCTCACCGAGTTCCTCGCGCCGCAGCCCGCGCACCCGCCGGCCACCTGCCGGCGCCCGACGCTCTCAGGAGCCGTGCCTTCCCGCAGCTGGCGCACGGCCGCGCCGAACTCTTGACGCTCCACGGGCGCAGTGTGCACGAACGCCCCTCTGCCCGGAAGCCCCGGATCACTCCCGGTGCGGGAGGTGAGCGCACCGCGTGCGGCACCCGGTGAGCAGGCGGGCGACCATCTGCCGGGCCTCGTCCTTGCCGTGGCCCGGCCCCGGGACGGACGGGCTCCCCACCGCCCGCAGCAGCGGGAACGCCCCCACCTGCGGGTCGACCTCGCCGGCGTCCTGGCTGGCCACGAGCAGGGACGAGCAGGTCGGCACGAGCTCGTCGAGGCCCAGCGCGTGCAGGTTCGCCGGGCTCGGGTCCTGCGAGAGCAGGGCTTCGCTGAGGCCGTGCTTGGTCACCAGGAAGTCCACGTAGGCGGCCATCCACCGCTCCAGCGCCTCGAGAGCAGGGATCGGCTGCTCGCGCAGCGCCGCCGCGAGGGCCGTGCACTCCTGGACCTGGTGGAGGTGGACGGCGCCCACCAGGTCCGCGCGGGTGGGGAAGCGGCGGTAGACGGTGCCCACCCCCACCCCGGCCCGCTCGGCGGTGGTGCGCACCGGTGCCTGCACGCCGAGGTCGACGAACGCCGCCTCGGCCGCGGTCAGCACCGCCTCGCGGCTGTGTTGCGCGAAGGCCTGCCGTCGACGTCATCGCTTGTCATCGCTGGCCATTGACCGCGCACCAGAGCTTTCAGGCGACGCGCGGATCGCGCCATGACCGCGATGCGTCACTGCAGGCGATCAAGCCCATCGTGAACGACACGCTGGCGGGCCCCGGGAGGCGCACGCAGGTGTCGGTAGCCTCCCGTCCGTGCCTGGACCTGCGGTGCTGCAGCCCTACGATCCCGCCTGGCCTGAACGAGCAGCTGGGCTGCTCGCCGCGGTGGAACAGGCGCTGGAGCCGCTGGGGTGGCGGAGTCCTTCGACCACATCGGCTCCACCTCGGTGCCCGGCCTGAAGGCCAAGCCCTTCATCGACCTGCAGGTCCGCGTCAGCGAACTGCCGCAGTCCGGGCTGCTCGACGAAGCGCTGGCCCCGGTCGGCTTCGTGCCGACGACGGGCTCACGCCCGGACTCGCCCGGGGTCTACCGCGACATCCCGCGCGGCTCGGAAGTGGTCCCCGACGAGGTGTGGCGCAAGCGGTTGTTCGTGCACGACGTCGACGGTCCCGACGGCGCGATCTTGCACGTCCGGTTGGCCTCCCCACCGTGGGGGAGGTACACCGTGTGGTTCCGCGACTGGCTGCGAGCTCGTCCCGAGGCGCGTGATCGCTACGCCGGCTTCAAGACCGCCACTGCCGCCGAGCACGCCGGTGATGCCGACTACGACGACTACACCCTGGCCAAGACCGCGTTCTTCAACCAGGCGCAGGCCGAGTTCGAGGTGTGGGGCCGTCGACGGTGAGGGCGTTGTGTGAGGCCGTCGCAACGTCCAGCCGTGGACGCCCCGCCCGGCTAGCGCCGTGACCGTGCGTATCGCACTGGCACGCCCGCTCTCAGTCAGGAGCTGGCACGCAGGAGGTGTGGGGTGTCGGTCGCGAGCTGCCGGGCGGCGCGCTCGAAGTCGTCGGCCACGCCTTCGGCGAGCAGGGCGATCGCGGGTGCGTAGCCGCTGGCCGCTGCTGCGCGCAGCCCCTCGGCGTGCTCCAGGGCACGTTCACGCACTGCGTCGAGCACCGCCGGGACGCCACCGTCCCAGCGGTAGGCGTCCAGCAGCAGGTGCAGCCGGCGGCCGCGGTGCTCGACGGTGTCGTGCTCGGAGGTGAAGCCGTCGGCGGCGGCGACGTCGTGCGCGGTCAGCGGCACCCACGTCAACGCGGTAAAGGCCAGGTCTCGCAGCGGGGTGCCTGGTGCGGCCAGGTCGAAGTCGATGAAGCCGACCAGCTGCCCCGTCGGCTGCTCAGCGTGCGCCTGGCCCGCGGTGTCCTCGCTGGCCGCGGTGTCCTTCCCCGCAGGTGCCGCTCGCCACACCGCGTTGTACGGGGCGGCGTCGTGGTGACCGATCAGCTCTCCGGGGCGAACCTCGTCGTGCTCGCCGTTCCAGTGCGCACCTGCCGGTGGGGTGAAGGAGCGCGAGGCGGTGTGGAAGTCGCGCAGCCACGCACCGGCGGCGATCAGGGCGGTGTCGCTGCGTGCCCACGCCGGCCAGGGCCGGGCTCCGCCGATGGTCTCGCCGTCCAGGTGGGTGAGGGCCTCGCGGCCGTGCTCGTCGGTGCCGAGGACCTGCGGGGCGCCGTGGAAGCCGACGGTGTGCAGGTGGCGCAGCAGCGCGTGCACGGCCGGGGTGTGTGCTCCGGTGCGCCGGCGCACGGTGTCGCCGATGCGCACGGCGCCGTCGTTGCGTCCGCCGGGCAGTTGTTCCTCCACGAGCGACGAACCTAGGCGCGTGAGGGATCGCGCCGCTCATCGCGCCGTGTGCGGGTGTGTCGACTGAGCTCTTGGAAGAGAGTGATCTGCAGTCCGGTCGGGGCGTGCAGTCGGGCGTTGAGTGAGTTCCACGGGGTGCGCACCGGGGCGGCGATGACCTCGGCCCCTGCCTGTTGCAGGGGGCTGGTGCGTGCGGTGGTGTCGTCGACCTCGAAGGCCACTCGCAGGTGCGGGGCGACCTGCCGGCCCACCTCGACCTCATCGACCATGCGCTTCTGCGCTGGGTCGGCGATCTCCAAGGTGGCGCGGCCGGCGTCGAGGGTGGCGACTCGCGCAGTTTCAGCGCCTTGGAAGGCTGCTCGTTCGGGCAGGCCGAGGACGTCGCGGTAGAAGGTGACGGCCTGTTCGTAGTCGTCGGCTTCGACGACCAGGCGCAGCTGGCGCACGGGTGCGCCGGTGTTCTGATCGGGGACCTGCTGGTTGCTCTGGTCTGCGCTCATGTCGGCACGGTGGGACTTCACACTGGTGTCAAGGTCAGGGGCGGGTGCCGCGCGAGCGGTTCCTCGCGGATCGAGGAGCGTGCGTTCGTGCGGATCGGGCAGCTGGCGGAGCGCACCGGCGTCGCGGCCCGTTCGCTGCGCTACTACGAGCAGCAGGGGTTGCTGGCCAGCACCCGCACGCCTGGGGGCCAGCGTCGCTACGAGCAGTGGTGCATCGAGAGGGTCGTGTTGATCCAGCAGCTCTTCGCCGCCGGGCTGTACAGCTCGAAGGTGGCTGAACTGCTGCCGTGCCTGAGCGCTCCGCCGACCGCGCGCACCGGCGAGCTGCTGCAGGCGCTGCTGGTCGAACTCCTCCGGCTGGACGCGGTGGTGCGCGATGCGGTGCGCGCACGCGAGGTGCTCGACGGTGTGATCGCCGCTTGGGACCGCTGAGCAGGCGGCGCCTGACTGGAAGCTGCCTCCAGCAGCTCTCATCCCGTTTGGTCACCGTGAAGCGTCCTCGATCGTCACGGCGACCCGGTCATCGACGTAGTCGTGAAGTCGGCCGACCATGCTCACGCGCGGAGGGCGCCATGTCCGTGAGATCATCGGCATCGTCGACGCTGGAGCTCGTGACATCGAGCAACCCCGTCGATCCTGACCGCTCGCACGCCCGTCCGTCGGTGCCGGCACAGCAGTAGCCACTGCTGGACACCCACCGCCGTCGGAGCTCACGGGTGCGGAGGTGGGCCATGACCGTGCTGACCGGGCACGTGGCTCAGGACCGCCCGCCGTCCCCCTGGCGAGGGTCTGAGCACCACGAACAGCACCGCTGGCAGCTGGACCACGCACCCGACCTGCCCTCGGTCGCTGCCGCAGTGCGCGTCGTGGTGGACGAGCTCAGCGCCGCGCACGCCGCCGGGTGGTGGCTGAGCGAGCCGATGCGCAGCGGGCACCTGCACGCCGCCCGCCCCTTCCGCCGCCGACGGGCCCGGCCCACTGGTGACGCGCCCCCGACTCCTCGCCGGCACCGCCCGCGCTGGATCAGCAGCGCGCGGCCGGCTCCTGGCGGCTTCGGCTCGTCGACGAAGCAGGCGTGGATGGAAAAGAGTCTTCGACCCGGCCGCCGCGCCGAAGGCTCCGCTGCTCGCCGTCACCGGTGACCTCGCCCACGACTCCGGTGCCGACGGGCGCCCCGGCCTGGTCCAGGTGGCCGGCCCGGCCTTGGAGGCCGGTGTGCTCGAGGGGATGACCCGGCAGGTGAGCCTCGCCGGGCAGGTCGCCCGGGTACGGCGGTGGGGTGTGGCGCCGGCCCGGATCGGGCCCGGGTTCGACCTGATCGCCGAGGGCAGTGCGTTGCGGGCACACGCCGTGCACGCCGGGGTGCTGTCGCGGATCCAGGATGCGGTGTCGTTCCAGCACGCCACCGACCTGGCTCGAGCCGCGGCCGCCTACCGGCGGCTGGCGGTGGAGGTCGAAGCGGTGATCGCAGCTGGTGGCCGGTTGCTGAGCGCGGACGACGGCCTGGTCCTGGCCGACTACCCCCGCCCGTCCCCCCACCCGTCCCTGGACCCGGACCCGCAGTTGCCTCCGCGGCCGACAGGGCGGGCGCGGTGAGATCCGACCAGCCGGGTCAGCAATCGCGGTACGGGTTCTTCTGCGCCGGTGACGGCACGCGACTGGCCTACCGCCTCCTGGGTGAGGGCCCGGTGCTGGTGTGCCTGCCCGGGGGGCGGTGCAGGACGGTGCCTACCCGGGCGATCTGGGGGGCCTGGACGCCCACCACCAGCTGATCGTGCTCGACCTGCCCGGCAGCTGCCGCTCATCGGCACTTGCAGACCCGGGCGGCTACCGCTGCGACCGGCTGGTGGATGTCGTCGAGTACCTGCGTCAGCACCTGGGCCTGCAGCGCATCGACGTGCTGGCCCACTCGGCGGGGACGAACCTGGCGCTCCTGCACGCCGAGCCGCATCCCGACCGGGTTCGTCGCCTGGTCCTGGTCGGCCCCGGTGGAGCCGCGGTGGGCGTGCGCGCCACCGGCGAGCAGCGGCGAGCGGTGGCTGACCTGCGAAGTTCCCAGCCGTGGTTCCTGCACGCGTCGAGGGTGTTGAACGCCCTCCTCGCGGCTGACGTGGGCGCGGGCGGTGCGGGTGAGCAGAGCGAGATCGAGCAGGCGCTGGCCCCGTTCTCCTACGGTCGGTGGGACCCGGTGGCTCAGGCTCACCACGCCGCGGGCAGGCACCAGCGCGCCGCAGCCGCCGCGACCGTCTACGCCGCGCCGGGGGGCCTTCGCCCCGCTGCGCACCCGCGCCGGGCTGGCCGCGGCGGACGCGTCGGTCCTGCTGGTGGCGGGAGAGTTCGATGTGGACAAGTCCCGTCGAGGTGGTTCGCCACGTCGCTGCTCTGTTGCCGCTCGCACGGGTCGTCGTGCAGGAGGGAGCGGGGCACTTGCCGTGGCTCGACGACGGCCCACGCTTCGTCCGGGCCGTCACCGACCTTCTCGCACCTTGACCCAGGTCCCAGGGTGGTGACGCCGTGCCACGACCGCGCGGCGGGCGGCAAGAGCAGACGTGCCGCAAGCCGTGGCCCCTACCGTGGTGGCGTGGAGCGACAGCGGTCTCGTGCGTGGCGGGTGGCTGAGCGGCTACGGCTCGTCGAGGAGCCTGGGCTCCGCCCGGTGGGCAGTCGAGCGTGGTGGCGCCGTTTGGCGTTGGCCCTCGGTGCGGGTCTGGGCGCCAACATCCTCCTCCGTGCCTTCGACCTCTTCGGCTGAGTTGATGCTGCACGCACCCCGCGCCGTGACCGCGAAGTGGTCGCTCGGTGCCCTTCGCGGTCACCGCTGGGTCGGGGCGCCGTCGTCAGGGGAGCGGGTGGCGACCTGGGTCAGCCAGGCGTCGGTGTCCGTGCACGCCCGTCGCGCCTGCTCGTTGCCGGCTTCCGGCTGCCCGGGCCCGTCGACGGCTGCGCTCCAGGCCCGCCCGTGCTGCAGCGCGGTGTAGCGGATGCCCAGCCAGAACCCCGGCTCCTGCACCTGCACGCCGTCCTCGTCCCTCTCGGCTTCGCGGGCGCGGTCGACGAGGACCTGGGTGACGTAGGCGCGCCCGTTGCCGTCGGTGCCCTCGAGCACCACGATGCGCGAGCCGGCCTGTGACGGGGTGGCCGGCAGTGCCACGGTGCACAGCTCTTTCGGCGCTCGATCGGGACCGGGGGCGTCCAGGGGCGTGAACTCGATGGCGCTGGACATGCCGGGGCAACCGTCGTTGTCGGCGCACAACCGCTGCATCGCCTCCTCAGTGCGCTGCGTGGCCAGGGCGACGACGTGGGCGACGGCGGTCCGGGCCTCGGCGTCGCTGACGGCGGCGACGGGCAGCTCTTCTTGTCCAGAGCATCCGCTGAGCACACCGGCCAAGATCAGCACGCACAGCGTGGTGGGCAGCAGCACGCGGCGCGATGTGGTCACGCTATCGACGGTACCCAGCAGGTGCCCCGCGTCGAGGGCGATGCGGGGCATCTGGACCCGGCGGGTTGCTGACACCAGCGCACGGTCGGACATCGACGAGACCGTGAAGTGTGCGCGCCGCCGTGATCCACGGGCCGTGATCGTGGTCAGGGCACGTCAGGGGAGTGAACCTGCAGGGCGGCCTCCACGCCGGCTGCCTCCGCCTTGCGGCGCAGGACGTTGCGCTCGGCTGCAGTGGCGGGCAGCTTCACCGCGGGCAGCCAGCCTTGTAGGCGCATCCGGCCGACGGCGCCGTCGTCGCCGCCGCCGTGGGTGGTGGGCAGCGACCACGTGGGCACGCTCGTGGTGTAGATGGCGTCGCCGTTGATCGCCAGCAACCCGGCCGGGTCGACCTGCAGTGCGCCGACCACCGGGCGCGGTGCGCCGGGGCGCTGGGGGAGCGCGGCGGGGCACTCCAGGACGCGGGCCCGGCCTCGTGCCCACACCTGCGCGGCCAGTTCCGGGCGGTACAGCGCCGCAGCCTGACCGGAGACCTTGCGGCTGGGGATGCGGTACACGAACGCCTCTCCGTGACGCACCACGCTGGCGGCGGCTTCGGCCGGGACCTCGCGGGCGGACCACGCCACCCGGGTCGTTTCACGCCCCCGGGAGGCGAACGCGCCGATGCCCTGGATGAGGATCGCGCGGATCGCCCCGACGGCGGCGGAACGCACCACCGGGTCCAGGTCGGTGTTGCCCGCCACCCGCTCGCGGGCGCGCTTGAGGCGGTCGGCCCAGGTGTCCAGCAACCGGCCCTTGGTGAAGCGCAGTCCTTCGAGGACCTCGATGTCCCAGCCGTTGTCGAAGGCGAGCTTGACCTCGACCCCGTCCGCCCACGTCTCGCCCGTGGCGCCGGGAACGTTGGGGTAGTGCCAGCCGGCGTGCACGTCCTCGTGCGCCACGGGCAGGACGCCGACGTGGTCCCACCAGTCCGGCACGGTGAAGCGCACCCGGTAGCGGGCGCGCGCGTACGGGTCGCTCTCCAGCAGTTCCTGACCCTGCGCGGCGGTGAGGCGGGTGACCGGGCCGGTGCCGAGCTCGCGGCACAGCGAGGCGTACATGAACCGGCCATCGACGTAGGCGAAGCCACCGCGCGGGCTCTCGGTCAGGTCGACCAGGGGGCGGCAGGCGCCGCAGCCGCAGGCGGCCGCTCCGGTGGTCAGGTGCTCGATGCGGTGCTGGCCGGAGGTGCGGTGCAGCAGCTCGGCGACGTCCTCGGGCAGCGGTTCGGGGTCGATGGTGCGCGGCAGCGAGCGCGCCCACAGTTGTGCGCCGGTGGCGGCGGGGGACTTCAGCAGTTCCATGTCCTCCACCCCCTTGACCGCCTCGGTGGTCAGCACCCACGCCTGGCGCGCGCGGTCGGGGTCCAGGCCCGCTACGGGGAACCACTCCGCGGCGGTGCGCACCTCCAGGTTGCGGCCGGTGACCTCGTGGGTGAAGCGGCCGGTGGGCGGGGTGGACAGCCAGTGCCCCGGCGAGGTCCACGACGGTGTCTCGGCGATGAGCCAGTGCGGTTGACCGGGCTCGGTGGTCGGCAGCTTGCCGGTGAGCATGATCCGTTCGGCGGAGAGGTTGTGGGCGGTGTCCAGCAGGTCCACCAGGGTGGGGCGCTTGCGTCGGCCGGTGAGCCTAGGGGTGACGCGGGCGCCGGAGTCGGTGACGCCGAGGCCGGTGGTGAAGTCCAGCCAGACAGTGGGAACGGGGCGGACCGTCCACGGGGTCGGACGCATCGTGGGGCCTCCTGGTGCGGCGCGAACGGCTGAAGAACGGGCGGGGGAGCGGGGGAGTGGCGGTGCAGGAGGGCGTCAGGAACGTGCGGGCCGCGGCCTGCGCAGGCGCTGCTTCTTGTCTCCGGGAGCGGCGTGGAAGCGGCGGCCGGCGTAACGCTGGGCCATCTGCGGGGTGGGGGCGTCGACTTCGAAGCGGACGTCGCCGCCGATCCGGCGCCAGCCGGTGATCTGCGCGACCTCGACGACGAAGCCGGCGACGTCGCCGACCAGCGCGGCCCCGATGTGGCGGTCGGGATCCTTCACCGGCCACACGCCCACCCAGGCGTCCTCGATCTGCCGCACGCTCAGGCCCGCGTCCGCGGCAGCCGCGCTCCAGCCGACGTGCGTGCGCTGGTGGACCTCGCCGTGCTCATCGATCTGCAGGGGCGCCAGGTGCACGGCCAGGTCCTCACCGGTGCCGGGCAGCTCGACCTGCGCGCGGGCGTGCAGCTGCCGGACGGCCTCGTGCGGGTAGCGCCACTGACCGCCAGGGGTGCGCAACGCCTCCAGCTCGGCGCGGGAGCCGAGCAGGCCGCACCCGCGCAGCTTGTGCAGCTGCTGAGGAGTGACCTCGAGGGCGGCGGTGGCTTGTGAAGCACCCATCGGTGGCAAAGCCGTTGCCGATCGGGGAGAGAAGGAGAGGAGGGGCATGCGGTGCTGCTCCCGTCGTCGGACACACTGGCTCTACCAATGTACTCGATCGAGCACATCGTCAATCCGCAGGTACCCCCACCGAGACCGAGAACAGCACTGACCGTGCACCTCAGTAGATCGTCACATCGACGCCGATGATGTCGCGGGCACTGGGGTAGAACTCCTCGTAGCGAGCCTGGATCTCGTTGTTCAACCACGCGAAGGGGTCCTGCCCCTCAGCACGCGAGCGTGACAAAGCAGCGGAGACGGCGTAGCCGCCCTTGTCACCGACGGAAACGACGCGTCCGTCCTTCAGGTGCACCGTGAACTTCACGTTCTTGCGCCCACCACGCTGCCCGCGGGCCGCGGAACGCAGCCAGGCGCTGAGCTGCTGCCGACCCACCTCCCGGTGCGGTCCACGCTGCGGAACACGCACCGAGTGCTGGCGCGCTCCCGCCGGCAGGTAGGTCGTGGACTCCGCTGGTTGCACGGTGCCGACGCCCTGCTCGCCGCGTCGCCGTCTCGGCGCCGCGCCGCCCGGCGGCGTCCGAGGTGCCGCAGAAGGAGTGGGCTCGTTCGGGCGGACGGTGGGAGTCGCCGATCCGCGGCGCGCTCGCACGGGCACGACCTGGCCGCTTCGGTCGCGACGCCGGGCCGGTCGGGTCCTGGCACGCCCGGTGTCGGCGAGCTCGGTCAAGGTGGTGCGGTAAGCCTCGCCGCTGGTCTCTCCCCGCACGATCTTGCGCACCATACGGGGCGAACGCTGCAGCTCGCGTGCGATCTCAGTGAGGGACATCCCGTAGGCGCGCAGGTCAGCGACCAGGTCCGCGGGACTGCGAGAGTCTCCTCCCGCCACGTCAGCCGACCTCGTCGTGCGTATCGGCGAGTCCACCGATGGTGCGGTTGCGGTGGTCGATGCTCGCGTGAGCCGGCAAGGGCGACGGGGGCGCCGTCCTGAGCGTGCGCAGGGGAGTCGGCGCTGTCGTCGGGGTGTACACCGCAGCCTCTTTCGTCCATAGCAACTACCTGGCACCTGCGTTCATCAGCAACGGCACTTTATGGGCATGCCCCGACCTCGGTCGACTGACACCCGACGAGTACGAGACACCTGTACAGGCCGCATGCGCGGCCCGATCGCACCTACCGATGTGAGTCGCTGAAGTCGGGGCAGACCCGTTCACACCACGCGCCTGCGCCGCTGGGACCAGGGGCACCAGACGCTCCGACCCCGCTCGACCACGTCCACCTCCTCGGACTCGACGTCTCCTGTGGATCCCGCGACTCGTCGATGCCCACCTCGCGGGCGTGCCTCACCTGGTCGATCCAGCAGGGGCCTGGGGTGAATCGCCGCGTGTGGCTTCCTCTGTGCCGCTGCACCAGTCGCGGTGGCCCCACGCGTGACCAGCGGTGTGATCGCGCGTGTCGGGTCGCCCTCCGCCGGTTCCCGACCGATGATCGCCAGGTGCCTGCCTCGATGTACCCGTCGCCGCCGGCCGCTGTGGTGACCGCTGTGGCGGCGGCCGCCGCACTGCCCGCGGTCGCCGTCCTGGTCGCCGAGCTGGTGCAGTGGCGCGCCTCGAGCCAGGGGTGGGACCAGCGATCGCACCGGGATCAGCGTCGGGACCGCAGCCGGCGCCGGGGCCGGCGCACCGATGAGCCGGTGCCGGGCCCGCAGGTGGTCCTGGTGCTCGGCTGCCCCTCGCGCCCGGGCGGGCGGGTGCACCCGGTGCAGCGCTGGCGCACCGAGATCGCGGTGCGTTCGCTGCACCCGCAGCACGGACGGCTGCTGTTCAGCGGCGGGCGCACCGGCGCCCCCGACGATCCCAGCGAGGCGTGCGTGATGGCTGCCTACGCCCGCGACGTCCTGGGTGTGCCCGAGCAGCGCATCGCGCTGGAGGTGGAGGCGCGCAGCACCTGGCAGAACGTGGCGCACTGCCTGGACCAGTTGGAGGCGGCCGCCAGCATCACCATCGCCTCCGCACCCACGCACGCCGCCCGCGCCCGGCGCTACCTGGCGACGCAGCGCCCGGACCTGGCGCGGCGGCTGACGCCGGCCGAGGACTACCGCGTCGGGGAGCGCTGCGGGTGGAAGGTGGCCACCGTGGCGTACGCGCTGGCGCGCACGATCGGGCGAGCCCTGCCGCTGGTGCCTGCTGCACCGGGACAGCGGCATAGTGACTGAGCCTCTGTCAGTAGCGATTCTCCCAGTTGCTGAGCACCAGGGCGGTGGCGACGATCGCTGAGATGCGCCAGGGGCAGAGGGTGACGCGGGCCAGGGCTCGCCAGCGAACCTTCAGGTAGGCGATGCCGTGCTCGACAAAGGCGCGGTCGGCGTTGACGTAGGGATTCCACCCTCGAGTGATTCGATCGAGAACCCGCCCTCCGCGAGGTCGCCTAACGGGTACCCGGATACCAGCACCAGCACCGATGTAGCCCTTGTCGGCCAGCACCGGCAGGTCCCGCGCCGCGGGCGGGTAGAGCACCGGTAGGACGTGGCGGCGCGCTGCGGTGAGGTCGTGGATGGCGCCGGGTTCCACCGGTGAGACCCGCAAGGGTCGCCCGTCGGGATCGCAGACAATTTGGACGTTGCCGCCGTGCCGATTGTACTTGCCGGAGTACCAGCGATCGGATCCGGGCCCGCTGTCGTGGACGCGATCGGTGGGGATCAGGGTGCCGTCGAGCAGGAGATGCTCGTAGCCAGTCTCAAGGGCGTGCTCGACCACGTCAGTCAGTTCGGGGTGCCTGGTCGGCGATTACGTCGAAGGCCTCGTGCAGGCAGCGGTATGCGGTGGACAAGCTGACACAGTTGTCGACGGCCAGGTCGGCAACTGGGGCGCGATGGCGCATGAAGCGCAGTAGCAGTACCGCTTGGGCGAAGCAGCCCATGGCCCGCCGGCCGCGGCGGGCGCCGATCGCGGCGCGGTGGATCAAGAGCAAGCCGGCGGTGCGCTGGGCCAGGGCGCGAGGGACGTCGAGGGTGACACGATAGACATCCCATGCGCATTCGGTGTCAAGCGGCTGTGCCGATCAGGTGGCTCCAGGCAGTGGTTTCGCTGTAGAGGGTCCGTGACTTCAAGCAACCGTGCAGGATCCCCACCAAACGGTTCG
>NZ_JBJLRI010000064.1:0-23670 GCF_050871405.1 Kineococcus esterisolvens | reverse complement strand
GGACCCTCCCTGGAGCTTGTCCCGGCAGGTCGGCCCGATCAGCTCGACCTCCTGCTCGCTCAAGGGGGTGGGGGTGGGGGTCCAGGACGCGAAAGCCATCCGCTCGCCGCTCCCGCCGTCGAACACGCTGACGCTGACGACACCGACACCGACACCGGCGGCGACGGCCGCGCCGAGCAGGAGCAGGCGGCGGGGGCGCGAGGTCGGGCGACGTCCTCGGCGCGGGAGGGGTGCGCGCGCCGCGCAGCGAAGCGCAGGACGTCCGGGTACGCCTGGGCGTACAACGCCCGGAAGCGCGTCTCCCGGTCGGGCTGCAGTGCTCTCACACCCCTCACCTGTCCGGCACAGCTCGCAGTGTCACACCGCTGATGCGTGTACTGCGCTGACTGATCCGCAGTGCGAACGATCTACCGCCTCTCGACGAGACCGCGAAGTCGAGCGCACCTCACCGTGCGTCGGGACGCCCTCCCCACCCGTGGGTTCGGAGATGCGCGAAACCCCACCGGCTCGAGGCGAGTCGGGCTGGGGGGGTGCCCTCGCTCGCGGGGAGAGGTACCCCCCGCTGGTCACGGCCGACGACCGGTCCCGCTCTCCGGCCCTTCCACGCCGCGCGCGGCCCCGCAGGTCGATGACGAGGCCCTCCGGGCGAGGGCGGTGGTGACCGGGGCGTGCGGGGGGGCGCTCACGACCGTCCTCCTGAGCCTGCTGACGGTGCCCGAGGCGCACGTCGCCGACTCGCGCGACACGAGTCCCCGGGGCTCAACCCCACGTGCCGCCGCGGCGAGGGGCGCACCGGGACGGACGGGTGAAGGATCGGAGCCATGGACTACGTGAAGCTGGGTTCCACCGGCCTGGAGGTCTCCCGCCTCTGCCTCGGCTGCATGAGCTACGGCGACCCCGGGCGCGGCGGGCACCCCTGGACGCTGCCGCAGGACGAGAGCGCCCCGTTCCTGCGCAGGGCGCTGGACGCCGGGGTGAACTTCTTCGACACCGCGAACGTCTACTCGAACGGCTCCTCGGAGGAGATCCTCGGCGAGGTGCTCCTGAAGCAGGTGCCGCGCGACGAGGTCGTCATCGCCACCAAGGTGCACGGCCGGATGCGACCGGGGCCCAACGGCGCGGGCCTGTCGCGGCACGCGATCCTCACCGAGCTCGACAACTCCCTGCGCCGCCTGGGCACCGACCACGTCGACCTCTACCAGATCCACCGCTGGGACCCCACGACGCCGGTCGAGGAGACGCTGCAGGCGCTGCACGACGTCGTCCAGGCCGGCAAGGTGCGCTACATCGGCGCCTCCAGCATGTGGGCGTGGCAGTTCGCCAAGGCCCTGCACCTGCAGGACGCGAACGGCTGGACGCGGTTCGCCACCATGCAGGACCACTACAACCTCCTCTACCGCGAGGAGGAACGCGAAATGCTGCCGCTGTGTGCGGACGAGGGCGTCGGCGTCATCCCGTGGAGCCCGCTGGCGCGGGGCAAGCTGACCCGGGACTGGGACGCCGCGACGAACCGCTCGGAGAAGGACGAGTTCGGCAAGACGCTGTACCGCGACTCCGACGAGCGGGTCGTGGCGGCCGTGGCGCGGGTCGCCGAGCGCCGCGGGGTCCCGCGCGCGCAGGTGGCGCTGGCGTGGGTGGCGCGCAACCCCGTGGTCGTCGCCCCCGTCGTGGGGGCCACGAAACCGCACCACCTCGACGACGCCGTGGCCGCGCTCGAGCTGGAGCTCACCGACGAGGAGGTCGCCGAGCTGGAGGCCCCGTACGAGCCGCACGAGGTCGCCGGCTTCTGACGCCCCCGGCCCTCCGCCTCACGGCCGGCGCAGGACCTCCCGCGCCAGCTCGGCGTGGGTGACGAGCGTGGAGACGAGCCCGCTGCGCAGCACGGCGGCCGTCGCCTGCGCGCGCTCCTCGCCGCACGCCATGGCCAGCACGTCGCCGGTGCGGCGCAGCTGCTCACCCGTGACGCCCACGACGCGGTCGGCCAGCCCGGCGACCTCCGCGCCGTCGGCGCCGATGAGCACACCGGTGACCTCGGCGACGACACCGGCGCGCGCCAGCAGCGCGCCGGTGCCGTCGTCCAGGGAGTCCAGCGCGGTGGACTGCCCGGGCAGCCAGGCGCCCACGGAGACGACGGCGCGCGTGAGGGTGTCCAGCTCGGCGAGCGCCCGGGCGATCTCCGGCTGGGACCGCAGGCTGTCGGCGGTGGTGGCGTCGGGCACCGCCAGGGGCGCGTAGAACGTGGCTGCGCTGGAACCGGTGGCCTCCGCGGCGCGGCGGACGAGGTCCACGGCGCTGCCCTCGACGTCGGGGCGGGGCAGGGCGCCGGCCAGCTGCACGAACCGGGTGCGCAGGGGGGCGGAGAGGGCCGCGACGAGCTGGGAGACGGTGCGCCCCCAGGCGAGGCCGACGACGTCCTCGGGCAGCACGGTCTCCTCCAGCAGCCCGGCGGTGAACTGGGCGACGGCGAGCCGCTGCGCGGTGATCGGCTCACCGTCCGGGCGCACCACGTAGGCGGCGCGCAGCCCGAAGCGCGCACGCAGCGCCTCCCCCAGCTCGCCGTCCAGCGACGGGGGCACGAGCACGCGGATCTGGACGAGACCGGCTTCCTGCGCGTCGGCCAGCAGCCGGGCCACCTTGAACCTGCTGATGCCCAGGTCCCGGGCGATGTCGACCTTGGTCCGCCCCTCGACGTGGAAGCGCCGGGCCACGGCGGCGGCCAGGGCCAGCCCGCTCGTGGTGGTGCCCCGCGCGAGCGTCTTCGCCATCGCGTCCTCCTCCTCGTCCCCGGGTGAGCGGGTGGACCGCGCGGCGGGTTGACAGCCCGCCGCGGCCCGCGCCACTATCGCACACCTGAGACTGTAGCGCTCAGATGAGCGCGAAGGGCACCGACCGCCGGACCCGGAGCGGGGAACGGCCGAAGACCTGTCGACGAAGACACGGAGGGCACGATGCTCGGGAGTCACACGCGGCGCGTGGCACTGGCGGCGGCGTTCAGCGGGACGCTCCTGCTGACCAGCTGCTCGGGGGCCGGCGGCGGCGCCGCCGGGGGCGGCGGGGACGGTGAGGCCGGCGGCAGCATCAGCGTCATCATGGTGAACAACCCGCAGATGGTGGACCTGCAGGAGCTCACCCCGCGGTTCACCGAGGAGACCGGCATCACGGTGAACTACACCGTCCTGCCGGAGAACGACGTCCGCGACCGGATCACGCAGGAGTTCTCGAGCCAGGCGGGCCAGTACGACGTCGCCTCGATCTCCAACTACGAGGTGCCGTTCTACTCGCAGAACGGCTGGCTGGCACCGCTGGACGAGTACCTCGAAGGCGACGAGGGGTTCGACCAGGACGACATCCTGCCCGCCATGGAGTCCTCGCTGACCGGCGAGGACGGTTCCGTCTACGCCGAGCCCTTCTACGGCGAGTCCTCGTTCCTGATGTACCGCAAGGACGTCTTCGAGCAGGCCGGCCTCACGATGCCGGCCAACCCCACCTGGCAGCAGGTCGCCGACCTCGCCGCCCGGGTCGACAACGTCCAGCCCGGCATGCGCGGCATCTGCCTGCGCGGCCAGCCCGGCTGGGGGCAGGTCTTCGCACCCCTGACCACGGTGGTCAACACCTTCGGCGGCACCTGGTTCGAGGAGGACTGGACCGCGAAGGTGGACTCCCCGGAGTTCACCGAGGCCACGCAGTTCTACGTCGATCTGGTGCGTGCGCACGGCGAGGCCGGCGCCCCGCAGGCCGGCTTCACCGAGTGCCTGAACAACATGACGCAGGGCAACGTGGCGATGTGGTACGACGCCACCTCCGCCGCCGGTTCCCTCGAGGCCGAGGGCTCGCCGGTCGCCGGCAAGATCGGGTACGTCGCCGCACCGGTCGTCGAGACCGACTCCTCCGGGTGGCTGTACACCTGGGCGTGGGGCATCCAGGAGGCCTCGCAGAACAAGGAGGACGCGTGGGAGTTCATCTCCTGGGCGTCCAGCCAGGGCTACGAGGAGCTCGTCGGCGAGCAGCTCGGCTGGGCGCGCGTGCCCGCCGGCAAGCGCACCTCCACCTACGAGAACCCTCAGTACCAGGAACAGGCGGGCCCCTTCTACGAGGCGACCCGCGACGCGATCCTCGCCGCCGACCCGCAGAACCCCGGGGTGCAGCCGCGCCCGGCGCCCGGCATCCAGTTCGTCGCCATCCCGGAGTTCGCCGCGATGGCCACGCAGGTCTCGCAGTTCGTCAGCTCCGCGATCGCCGGTCAGACCAGCGTCGCCGACGCCCTGGCCCAGGGCCAGCAGGTCGCCGAGGAGCAGGTGACCCGGGTCTACCAGGAGTGATCCCACCGCCCCGCCGGCCGGCAGCGGCCGCGCACTTCTCGACACCGACTCCCGCAGGAGCACACCGATGAGCACGGGAACCGACACCCCGAGCGGGCGGCCGGCCGCCGGCACCGCCGTCACCCCTCCGCCGACCACCTCCAGCACCGGCGCCCGGAGGGTCTCGGACTGGGCCCGCCGGGCACCGCTGGTGCCGGCGTTCGTCTTCCTGATCGTCGCCACCCAGATCCCGTTCCTCACCACGATCGTCATCTCCTTCACCAACTGGAACGCGCTGCGCCCCGGTGACCGCGACTTCATCGGCGTCGACAACTACGTCGAGGTCTTCTCCAACGCCCGGCTGCGCGAGTCGGTCTGGAACACCGTCGTGCTGACCGTCGTGGTCGTGGGCGTCAGCCTGGTCCTGGGGATGCTCATCGCGCTGCTGCTGGACCGGAAGTTCCTCGGCCGCGGTGCGGTGCGCACCATGATGATCGCACCCTTCCTCGTGGTCCCCATCGCCGCCGCGCTGCTGTGGAAGCACGCGCTGTTCAACCCCTCCTACGGCCTGCTCAACGGCGTGCTGACCTGGGTCTGGGGCCTGTTCGGCAGCGACGACCCCCCGCAGCCGGAGTACCTGACGGTCGCCCCGATGATCTCCATCCAGGTGGCGCTCATCTGGCAGTGGACCCCGTTCATGATGCTCATCCTGCTGGCCGGGCTGCAGTCCAAGCCCGGCGACGCGGTGGAGGCCGCCCGCATGGACGGCGCGAGCGCCTGGCAGATCTTCCGGTACCTCACGTTCCCGCACCTGCGGCAGTACCTGGAGCTGGGCGCCCTGCTCGGCGCCATCTACATCGTGCAGAACTTCGACGCCGTGTTCACCATCACCTCCGGCGCCCTGGGCACCGCGAACCTGCCCTACACGATCTACCAGACGTTCTTCCAGGCCGGGCGGTACGGGCTCGCCTCCGCGATGGGCGTGGTCGTCGTCATCGGCACCATCGTCATCGCCACGTTCGCGCTCCGGGTCGTCTCGACCATGTTCAAGGAGGAGGGAGCCCGATGAGCACCACCGCCACCGAGGTGCGCCCGACCGCCGGGCACGTGCCCACCAGCCGCCGCGAGCGCCGCGCCCGCCAACTGCACCGCGGCAACCCGCTGTGGGGACTGCTCGCCTGGGTCGTGGGCCTGCTCTTCGTCGCCCCCGTGCTGTGGATGGTCCTGACCTCGTTCCACTCCGAGACCGACGCGGCCACCAACCCGCCCTCGATCGCGGCGGAGCTGACCCTGCAGGGTTACCGCAGCTTCTTCGCGGCCGGCCCGTGGCCGCCGCTGATCAACTCGCTGTCGGCGTCGGTCGTCTCGACGGTCGTCGTCCTGTGCCTGGCCATCCCGGCCGCCTACGCGCTGTCCATCCGGCCGGTCAAGCGCTGGACCGACGTCATGTTCTTCTTCCTGTCGACGAAGTTCATGCCCATCGTCGCCGCGGTCCTGCCGCTCTACCTGTTCGCCCGCTACGCCGATCTGCTGGACAACATCACCTACCTGGCGCTGCTGTACACCGCCATGAACCTGCCGATCGCGGTGTGGATGATGCGCTCCTTCCTGGCGGAGGTGCCCGTGGAGATGCTCGAGGCCGCCTCCATCGACGGTGCCGGGCTGATCCGGACGCTGCGATCGGTCGTCGCGCCCGTCGCGGTGCCCGGCATCGCGGCCACCGCGCTCATCTGCTTCATCTTCAGCTGGAACGAGCTGCTGCTGGCCCGCACCCTCACCGCCGTCGTCGCCCAGACCTCCCCGGTGTTCCTCACCGGTTTCGTCACCAGCCAGGGCCTGTTCCTGGCCCAGCTGTGCGCGGCGGCCACCATCGTCTCCCTGCCGGTGCTGGTCGCCGGTTTCGCCGCCCAGGACAAGCTGGTCCAGGGCCTGTCCCTCGGAGCCGTCAAGTGACCTCGACCACCTCCGCCGTCGCCCTGTCCCCGCAGAACCTCGCGGAGGTCGGCGAGCGGGTGCCGGTGCCCTCCTACGACCGCTCGGCCGTCACGCCCGGCATCGTGCACCTGGGGGTCGGCGGCTTCCACCGCGCGCACCAGGCGATGTACCTGGACCGGCTCATGGAGCGGGGCGAGGCGATGGACTGGGGCATCCGCGGCGTCGGCGTGCTGCCGCAGGACGCGCGCATGAAGGAGGTCATGGACGCCCAGGGCGGGCTGTACACCCTGGTGCTCAAGCACCCGGACGGCACGCGGGAACCGCGCGTGATCGGCTCGATCCTGGACTTCACCCTGGCCCCGGAGGACCCCGAGGCGGCGATCGAGGCGATGGCCGACGAGCGCATCCGCATCGTCTCCCTCACCGTCACCGAGGGCGGCTACAACATCGACGCCGTCACCGGGGAGTTCCTGCTGGACGCCCCGGACGTCGCCGCCGACCTGGGGGGCGGGCGGGCCGCCCGCACCAGCTTCGGGCTGGTGACCGAGGCGCTGCGCCGGCGTCGCGACCGGGGCCTGCGGCCCTTCACGGTGATGTCCTGCGACAACATCCAGGGCAACGGGCACGTGGCGCGCAAGGTGTTCACCGCCTTCGCGCGGGCCAGGGACCCCGAGCTGGGCGCCTGGGTGGACGAGAACGTCCGCTTCCCCGGTTCGATGGTCGACCGCATCACCCCCGGCACCACCGACGACGACCGCGCCGAGGTGCGCGACCGCCTCGGGGTGGACGACGCCTGGCCGGTGGTGTGCGAGCCGTTCGTGCAGTGGGTGCTGGAGGACGACTTCAGCGACGGCCGCCCGCCCCTGGAGGACGTCGGCGTGCAGGTCGTCGGCGACGTCGAGCCGTACGAGCTGATGAAGCTGCGGCTGCTCAACGCCAGCCACCAGGCGCTGTGCTACTTCGGCCACCTGGCCGGGTACCGGCTGGTGCACGAGGTCGCGCAGGACCCGCTGTTCGCGCGGTTCCTGCTGGCGTACATGGAGCGCGAGGGCACCCCCACGCTGCCCCCGGTGCCGGGCATCGACCTGGACGCCTACCGGCGCGAGCTGATCATCCGGTTCTCCAACGCCGAGGTGCGCGACACGGTGGCGCGGTTGTGCAACGAGAGCTCCGACCGCATCCCGAAGTGGCTGCTGCCGGTGGTGCGCCACCAGCTCGCGCACGGCGGGGAGTTCTTCCGCGGCGCCGCGGTGGTGGCCAGCTGGGCCCGCTACGCCGAGGGCGTGGACGAGCAGGGCGACCCGATCCAGGTCTCCGACCGCCTGGCCGGGCGCCTCGTCGCCACGGCGCAGCGCAACCGCACCGAGCCCACGGCGTTCCTGGCGGACCGCAGCCTGTTCGGCGACCTCGTGGACGACGGGCGGTTCGTCGCCGAGTACACCGCGACGCTGGCGTCGCTGCACGAGCGGGGCGCCCGCGCCACCCTGGAGGGCCTCGTGGCCCGCGGCGCCCCCTGACCCACCCGCACCCCCTCCCCCGCGGTGGTCGTGCGCGGGGGAGGGAGCGGACCCCGGGGGGTCCGCGGGGGGCCACTAGCATGGGCGCCATGGCCCCGAAGATCGTCCCCGCACGTGGCATGCGCGACGTCCTGCCCGCCGACAAGGCCCGCCGGGAGCACGCGCTGCGGGTGATCCGCGAGGTCTACCGCTCCTTCGGCTTCGACGAGGTCGAGACCCCGGCGCTGGAGGAGCTCAGCCGCCTGGAGTCCGGGCAGGGCGGCGAGAACGAGAAGATGCTCTTCAAGGTGCTGCGCCGCGGGCTGGACCCGGACGAGGCCCTCAAGCCCGCCGAGGCCGCCGACCTGGGCCTGCGCTTCGACCTGACGGTGCCGCTGTCGCGCTACGTCGCCACGAACGCCGCGGCGCTGCGCACCCCCGCGAAGCTGCTGCAGATCGGGCCGGTGTGGCGCGCCGAGCGCCCCCAGAAGGGCCGCTACCGCCAGTTCGTGCAGTGCGACATCGACATCGTCGGCGAGCCCGGCGCCATCGCCGAGGTGGAACTGGTCACGGCCACCCACACCGCGCTGCAGCGCCTCGGCCTGGCCGGCACCACGCTGCGCATCAACGACCGCGAGGTACTCGGCGGCCTGCTCACCGGGTGCGGTTTCGCCGCCGACGACCACGGCAGCGTCCTCATCACCGTCGACAAGGCCGACAAGATCGGCCTGGACGGCGTCATGGCGGAACTGCGCGCCAAGGGGTTCGCCGACGAGCTGGTGAGCGCGCTGGAGTCCGCGCTGGGGCGCCTGCTGACGATCACCGACCTGTCCTCGCCGGGCGCGCTGGCCGATGCGCTGCCGGGTGCGGTGCCGGCCGCCGCCGTGGCGCGCCTGGGCGAGATCGGTGCGGCGCTGGCTGTCTCCGCACCGGAACTGCCGGTCGTGTTCGACGTGAGCCTGGTGCGCGGCATGGGCTACTACACCGGCCCCATCTTCGAGATGGCGCTGGAGGGCTCGGGGTCCTCGATCGCCGGCGGTGGCCGCTACGACAACATGGTGGGCCGCTTCAGCGGCCGCGACCTGCCCGCGTGCGGTTTCTCCATCGGTTTCGAGCGCATCGCCGACCACCTGCGGGTGGAGGCCGACCGCTCGCGCGCCGTGGCCCTGGTCCACTCCCCCGACGTGCCCGCCGGTGAACTGGTGCGCCGCCAGCGCGAGATGGCCGCCGAGGGGTACCGGGTGGCGCTCGTCCGCCAGGCCAAGCGCATGCAGCCCCTGCTCGACAAGCTCGTCGAGGAGGGTTACGGCGGTGTCCTGCGCGCGCGCCTCGACGAGGACGGTGCCGTGAGCTTCGGCGAGATCGCACCCCTGGCGGCCGGCGGCGCGTGAGGCACCCCGCGCTGCCGGGGGCTCACGTCACCGGTGGGCGTGGCGGCGTTCCGCCGGGCGGGCTCGCCCGGCGGTCGCCTCGCGGTGCTGGGCGCTGCGCAGCGGTGCGTGCACCGCGTCCCCGTCGACACCGGCGTCGGCGCGCCCGTCGACGCTGCGCACCCGGTGGGGCCCCTCAGCGCTGGCAGTTCGGGCACCACCACGTGCGGCGGCGCTCGGCGTCGCCGGGAACCTCCGCCGCCACCCGCACGGGCGTGCCGCACCGCAGGCACGGCTGCCCCGCGCGCCCGTACACCCAGTGCCGCCGGCCGGGCCGGGTGTCGCCGGTGGTGACCTGGTGGGCACCGCCGGGGCTGATCGAGAACCGCAGCATCCGCACCGCCAGCCGCACGAGGGGTTCCAGGGCCACCTGCCCGACGGGTGTGGTGGGCAGGTGCCCGCGCAGGTGGCACAGCTCGTTCACTCACAGGTTCCCCAGCCCGGCGAGCACGCGCTGGTCCAGCAGCGCGGCGGCCAGCGGCCGTCCCGGCTCCCGCGCCAGGTTGCGCACCGCCTGCGCGACGAGCTCGTCCAGCGGGGTGCCGGTGTCGAGGAGGTCGGGGCCGAGGTGGCCGACGACGCCGGCCTCCTCAGCGGTGGGCAGCAGTTCCACCACGCCCAGCTTCAGCCCGGCGGCGGTGGGGCCGGTGGTGCGCAGCAGCACCCGCACGTCCGGGTCCAGCCGGCGCGGCAGCACCTTGCCGGGGGCCAGGACCGTCCAGGAACCGTCCATGCGCAGGTGGGTGTGCAGGGTCAGCGCGGAACCGTCGAGGTCGAAGCGGGTCAGCAGGTGCTTGCCGCGCGGGACGGTGCCCAGGACCCGTGCGCCGGTCAGGTCGGCCGTGGCGTGCCGCGGGACCCGCAGGTCCGCCGTGCGCACCGTCGTGCCGCGCAGGCGGGCGTCGAGGGTGCGCGCCACCCGGTACACGCTGTCCCCCTCCGGCACCCGCCCACTGTCGGGCGTGCCGCGGCGCGGCGCGAGCCGGGGTTCAGCGGGGGCGCCCGTAGGTGAGGCGGCGCAGCAGCACCTCGGCGGGACCGCGCCCGCCGGTGCGCTCCAGCGCCGCCGCGCCCAGGAGCAGCAGCAGCCACGTGCCGGCGGCGAGCAGCGCCGCCTGCGCGACGCCCAGCTCGGCGCCGAGCCCGAGGGCGGAGGCGGGCAGCAGCGCGGCGAACACGACGGAGTGCCCGAGGTAGCCGGACAGGGAGCGCCGGCCCAGCGCGACCAGGACGCGGCCGGGTGCGCCGAACCCGCCGCGGCGGGACGCCGAGACCACGACGAACCCGGCGAGGGCCGCGTACCCGGCACCGCCGGCGTAACCGGTGAGGGCGTGCAGGCCCCCCGCCAGGAGGGTTCCGGTGGTGCCGGTCTCCCACGCGCCGGCGGCCAGCAGGCCCAGCGGCAACCCGCCCGCGGCGGAGAGCGCGACGCCGCCGGCGCCGACGGCCAGCAGGGTGCGGCGGTGCCGGGCCGGGTCGTCCAGCAGCCCGCGGCGGGCGGCGAGCGCGCCGATCGCCACGGCCCCGAACACCAGCAGCGGCTGCAGGAGCGTGGCCGAGCCCCACTCGACGGCCCGCGTCAGCAGGGCCGCCGGCACGGTCTCCTGCGTCACGGAGGTCAGCGCTGCAGCGTCCTCCGCCCCCGGCAGGGCCACGGTGAGCCCCGCGGCACCGGCGAGGACCGTGCCGGTGACGGCGAGGACGACGAGCCCGCGCGCGCGGGGCGCGGCGAGGGTCCCGGCGAGCAGCACGAGCAGCAGCCCGTAGGTGGCGGCGATGTCGCCGGAGAACAGCAGCACGCCGTGCAGGGCGCCCACCGCGAGCAGGGCCGCACCGCGCCGGCGCAGCAGGCGCCGCACCTCCGGCGGCGTCGTGCCCGTCCCCAGGCGCCGGCGCACGAGCTGCCAGGTGCCGTACCCGACGAGGATGGAGAACATCGGGAACGCGCGGGCGTCGGCGAGGCTCGTCTGCAGCACCGTCACGACCCGGTCCAGCGCGGACATCGCGCCGGCCGCGGGGTAGCCGCGCACCCCCGCCGGGCGCGCGTACAGGTAGTGGTGGACGTTGGCCAGGCAGATGAACAGCAGCAGCGCGCCCCGCGCCAGGTCCGGGGCGGGCACGCGCTCGGACAGGGCGGTGGCGCGGGGGCGGACGGCCGGGTGCGTCGGGTGCGTCGGGTGCGTCGGCTGTGTCGGGTGCACGGCCCTCATGGTGGGAGCGCGGCACGGCCGCCGCGTCCTCCGCTCGGTGAGCCCCCCGGCGCCGCAGGGCGGACCCGGGCGCGGTGCGCGAAGCTGCGGGGGTGGACGCGGAACGGGTACTGGTGACGGGTGCGGCGGGCAGGGTGGCCGGGCAGCTGCTGCCGGGGCTGGAGGGCCGGCCGCTGCGGTTGCTCGACCGCACGGCCGCCGAGCACCCCGGCGCCGAGACGGTGACGGGCGAGCTGACGGACCCGGCGGCGCTGGAGCGCGCCCTGGACGGGGTCGGCGCCGTGGTGCACCTGGCGGGCAACCCGGACCCGTCGGCGAGCTGGGCGGAACTGCGCGGGCCGAACGTGGAGGGTTTCGCGGCGCTGCTCGCGGCGGCGGAGCGGACCGGGGTGCGGCGGGTGGTGTTCGCCAGTTCCGTGCACGCGATGGGCGCGCACGAGGCCGACGGCCGGGTTCCCGTGGACGCGGCGTGGCCGCCGCGGCCGTGCTGCCCGTACGGGGCGACGAAGGCGTTCGACGAGGCCGTCGCCTCGGTGGCCACCCGGCGCGGGGCGCTGAGCACGGTGGGGCTGCGGCTGGGCGCCACGGTCCCCGAACCGGCGCAGCGCTCGCAGCTGGCGAGCTGGCTGGGTCCGGCGGACCTGCAGCAGGTGGTGGTGCGGGCGCTGGAGGTCGACGCCCGCGACGTCCGCCTGGGCGCCTACCCGGCGGTGTCGGCGAACACCCGGCAGCACTGGGACCTCACCGCCGCCCGCGCCGAGCTGGGGTACGCGCCCGTGCTGGACTCCGAGGAGTTCGCCGCGCGCGTGGCGGACGACGGCACCGACACCGGGGTGTGCCCGGCCTGAACGGGCCGGCGTCCGCGGCGCCCACCGGCCGGCCGCCCACGGGCCGCCGGCGGTGCGTGTCGAAACGCTTCCGGGGTTCGTGCGCGCACTACGCTCGCTGCCTCTGGGGAGACGGTGGGGAGGGGCACGTGGTCGACGCGGACCGGTCCGCAGCGCGCTCGCAGACCGACGTCGTCGTCGAAGGCATCAAGCGGATGCTCGCCGAGGGCGTCCTGCGGCCGAACCAGAAGCTGCCGGTGGAGGCGGACCTGGCCCGCGAGCTGGGCGTCTCGCGCGGGCCGCTGCGCGAGGCGGTGCGGGCGCTCTCGCTCATGGGCGTGCTGGAGTCGCGCCAGGGCGCGGGCACGTACGTGACGGCCCTGGACTCCTCGCTGCTGCTGACGCCGATGGCGTTCCTGGTGGACCTGCAGCAGCCGCCGGGGGCGCAGGCCCTGCACTCGGTGCGGCGGGTGCTGGAGACGGAGGCGGCCGGGCAGGCCGCCCTGCACGCCGACGAGGCCCAGCTGGAGGACCTGCGCCGCGCCCTGGAGGACTCCCTGGCGGCGGCCGGGGAGGGCGCCGCGGACCCGCACGCGTTCGTGGAGGCGGACATCCGCTTCCACGACCTGGTGGCGACGGCCAGCGCCAACCCGGTGCTGGCCTCGCTGGTGCACGCGTTCGCCGGCCGCACGGCGCGCGCACGGGTGTGGCGGGCGATCTCCGACGAGGGCGCCGTGGCGCGGACCCTGGAGGAGCACCGGGCGATCCTGCGCGCGCTGGAGGCGCACGACCCGGACCGGGCGCGGCTGCGGATGGGCAACCACCTGCTGGCGGTGGAGGACTTCGTCGCCGGTTCCGGGGCGCAGGACCCCGGCGCGGTGGGGTGACCCCGGGCTCCCTCCGCGGCGGGCCGGCGCCGGGCAGGGCCCGCCCGTGCCCACGGGCGGGCAGCCGGAGCGGGCCGTTCGGGTGAACACCGGTGCCGAGGGCGCCGATCCGCACCGCGGCGTGCCGATGGTCCCCGGGTGGGTGACTCTCCCGTCCGGCCGCCGCGGCTGCCGTCGCTGACCGGCCTGCGGTACCTCGCGGCCGCCGTGGTCGTGCTGCACCACGTCCTGCCGGTCCTCGCGCCGGGGAGCGTCCTCGCCCGCTACTCGTCCGTGGGGTACACGGGCGTCACCTTCTTCTTCGTCCTCTCGGGTTTCGTCCTCACGTGGTCGGCGGGCCCGGGGGTCCCGCTCAAGGTCTTCTACCGCCGGCGCTTCGCCCGCGTGTACCCGATGCACCTCCTCACGACCCTGGCCGCGGCCGGGGTGAACGTGCTGACGCACGCCGACAAGAGCCTCGTGGCCGTCGGAGCCGCCCTGTTCCTGCTGCACGCCTGGGTGCCTCAGGAGTCCTTCTACTTCGGTGCCGCCAACGGCCCCAGCTGGTCGCTGTCGGTGGAGGCCTTCTTCTACCTCCTCTTCCCCTTCGTCGTGGGACCGGTCACGGCCGTGGTCCGGGCGACGCGGTGGTGGGTGCTGCCCGTCGGCACCGTCCTGCTCGAGCTCGCCTTCGGGTTCTCCCCCGTCTACGACCACTGGTTCGCCTACATCTGCCCCGCGTACCGCGTCGGGGAGTTCGCCACCGGGATCGCCCTGGCCGTGGCGGTGCGGCAGGGGCTGCGCACCCGGGTCCCGCTGGCGCTGGCCGTCGGGGGTCTGACGGCGACGTTCCTCGCCCTGGCCGCGGCGCAGCCCGGCTCCCGGCACGGCGTCGTCGACGCGCTCGTGCTCCCGGCGATCGTCCTGGTCCTGGTCGCCGCCGCCTCCACGGACCTGCGCGGGCAGCGCACGCTGTGGTCGCTGCCCGCCGTCGTCCTGCTGGGCGAGTGGTCCTACGCCCTCTACCTCACGCACTACAGCACGGTCCGGCTCATCGCCCGCCTCATCGGGACACCGGACCTGCACCCGGTGGCGGCGGGCGCGCTGAGCCTCGCCTTCCTCCTCGTCGCCACCGCCGTCGCCGGGGCCGCGTTCGTGCTGGTCGAGAGACCGGCCGAGCGCAGGCTGCGTGGAGCGCGCCGCGGCGGGGCGTCAGCCGGGCCCGCGCCGGAACGACCCGCAGCCGGGTCGCCGGGGCCAGCGGGGCCAGCAGGGCCAGTGGGGGCACAGCCACCCGGCACGGCGGGGAGCACCGCGGCCGCCGTGCCGGACCGCTCCCGGACCTGATCGTCGCGCCCGGCCGACGCGCGGGAACGGCCCGGGTGCGGTCTCACCGCAGGTCGTACACCGCTCCGGCGGTGCCGCCGAGGACCGCGGCCCGTTCACCGGGCGAGAGGCCGCGCAGCAGCGCGGCGGTGCGCCCGACGACCTCCCCGTGCTCCGCCGCGAGGGTGCTGACCGGCCAGTCGGTGCCGAACAGCAGGCGGTGCGGGCCGAAGACCTCCAGCAGGTGGTCGACCACGGGTTCCAGGAGCTCGTCGCCACCGCCGGGCGGCAGCAGCGTGAACAGCCCGGAGAGCTTGCAGGACACGTCGCCGCAGCGGGCCAGGTCGGCGGTGCCCCGCCGCCACCGCGCGAACCCGGCCGGATCCAGCGGGGGTTTGGCGGCGTGGTCGAGCACGAACACCGCGCCGGGCAGCTCCCGGACCAGGGCGGTGGCGGCGGGCAGCTGGTCGGGGCGCACGAGCAGGTCGTGCACCAGGCCCGCCGCGGCGACGGCGGCGGCGCCGCGGCGCACGTCCGCGCGCCGCAGCCAGTCGGGGTCGGGTTCGTCCTCCACCTGGTGCCGCACGCCGCGCAGCAGCTCCCCGCCGGGCGCGGAGCGCAGGGCCGCCAGGTCGTCGCCGGCGGCGGGCGAGCGCAGGTCCACCCAGCCGACGACGCCGGCGACCAGGCCGTCCGAGCCGGCCGCGGCGCGCAGGAACTCCCGCGTCTCCGCGGCGTCGGCGACGGTCTGCACCAGCACCGTCGCCGTGACCCCCGCGGCGTCCGCCGCCCGCCGCAGCTCCGCGAGACCGAAGGGACGCCGCAGCGCCGCCAGGCCGGGGCGCTCCATCCACGGGTAGCGGCGGCGGGCCGGGTCCCACAGGTGGTGGTGGGCGTCCACCACGCCCCGTGGGGCCGAGGGCGCCGGTGCGGTCACGCCGCGGCGTCCCCGGGCAGCGGCGCGTCGGGGCGCACCAGGCCCTCCTCGCGCACCCGCCGCCACACCGCGCCGGGCACGGGGACCTCGGGCAGGGCGGCGCCCGTGCGGACCTCCTGGGCGCTGCGCATCCCCAGCAGCACGCAGGTGACGGCGGGGTGGGCCAGGGCCATCTGCACCGCCATCGCGGGCAGGGTGGTGCCGTGCTCGGCGCCGATCGCGGCCAGGCGCCGCGCCCGCCGCAGCACCCCCTGCGGGGCGGGGGCGTAGGAGTAGGTCGCGTCGTCGGCGGGCTCGGCGGCGGCCAGCAACCCCGAGCCGAACACCCCGCCGAGCTCCACGGCGGTCCCGGCGCGCTGCGCGGCGGGCAGCAGGTCGTCCAGCGCGTCCTGCTCCACGAGGTTGTAGCGGCCGGCGAGCAGCACCACGTCGAGGTCGAACTCCCCCAGGAAGCGGGTGGGCATCGCCGCCTGGTTCATCCCCACCCCGACGGCGCCGACGACGCCCTCCTCGCGCAGCCGCAGCAGTTCCGGCAGGGCGCCGCGGCGCGTCTCGCCCTCGAACTCGTCCGGGTCGTGCACCAGCGCGACGTCGACGCGGTCCAGCCCGAGGCGCTCCAGGCTCTCGGACAGGCTGCGGCGCACCCCCTCGGCGGAGAAGTCCCACACCGGCTCGGTGTCGCCGGGGACGGCGAAACCGTGCGGGTCGCGCACGGGTCCACCGCTGCGCGGGCGCAGCAGCCTGCCCACCTTGGTCTGCAGGACGAGCTCGCCTCGCGGCACGCTGCGCAGGAAGGCGCCCACGCGCCGCTCGGACAGGCCGAGACCGTAGTAGGGGGCGGTGTCGAAGCACCGGACCCCGCTCTCCCACGCCGCCTCCAGCGCGGCGCGCGCCCGGGCCTCGGTGACCTCCGCGTAGAGGTTGCCCAGCGGCGCGCAGCCGAACCCCACGACGGGGACGTCGAGACCGGTCCTGCCCAGGGCTGCGGTGCGCACCCTCACACCCTGGCGGGCAGGCGCAGGGAGTGCATCCCGCCGTCGACGGCCAGCGCGGTGCCGGTGGCGCCGCAGCGCGGGTCGGCCAGGGAGGCGATGGCGTGCGCGACCTCCTCGGCGGTGACGAGCCGGCCGGTGGGCTGGCGCGCCGCCAGCCGGGCCCGCTCGCCGTCCGGGTCGCCGGAGGCGTCCAGCAGCCGCTGCACCCACGGGGTGTCCACCGTGCCGGGGTCCACGCAGTTCACGCGGATCCCCTCGTGGACGTGGTCGGCCGCCATCGCCAGCGTCAGCGCCTGCACGGCGCCCTTGGACGCCGAGTACAGCGCGCGCTGCGGCAGCCCCGTCCAGGCGGCGACGGAGGAGGTGTTCACGACGGCCGCGCGGCCGGAGCGGCGCAGGTGCCCCAGCGCGGCGCGGGTGGTGCGCACGACGCCGAGGACGTTGACGTCCAGGACGCGCCGCCACTCGGCGTCGTCGCCGTCCTCCACGGTGCCGCGGGCGCCGACGCCGGCGTTGTTGACGACGACGTCCAGGCCACCCAGCGCGACGGCGGCCCCCTCGACGGCGGCGCGCACCGACGCGTCGTCGGCGACGTCCGCGGCGAACGCGTCGGTGCCCGCCGGCGCCCCGGCCGGGTCCAGGTCCAGGACCGCGACGGCCGCCCCGTCGGCGAGCAGGCGCCGGGCGGTGGCCGCGCCGATGCCGGAGGACCCCCCGGTCACCAGCGCACGGCACCCGGTGAACGGCCCGCTCACGCGCCCACCGCCACGCCGTCCGCGGGGGCGGTCAGCGCCGCGGGTGCGGGGGGCGCGTCCCCCTCCAGCGCGGGTGGGACCGGGGGCCCGGGCACGGCGCCCGCCCGCCACTCGGGCCCGTCGGGGAACGCGAAGCGCTGCAGGGTCCCGGGCAGCAGCTCGGCGGAGAAACCCGGCGCGAGGGGCGCCCCGTAGTGCCCGCCGCGCACCCGCACGGGGTGCACGAAGTGCTCGTGCAGGTGGTCGACGTACTCCACGACGCGGTCGCGCGTCGTCCCGGACAGCGCCACGTAGTCGAACATCGACAGGTGCTGCACGAGTTCGCACAGGCCCACCCCGCCTGCGTGCGGGCACACCGGGACGCCGTACTTCGCGGCGAGCAGGAGGATCGCCACGTTCTCGTTGACGCCGGCGACCCGGGCCGCGTCGATCTGCAGGACGTCCAGGGAACCGGCCTGCAGCATCTGCTTGAACACGATGCGGTTCTGCACGTGCTCACCGGTGGCGATTTTCACCGGCGCCACGGCGCGGCGGATCGCGGCGTGGCCCAGCACGTCGTCGGGGCTGGTGGGTTCCTCCACCCACCACGGGTCGTGCGGCGCCAGGGCGCCGATCCACTCCACCGCCTCGGCGACGTCCCAGCGCTGGTTGGCGTCCACGGCTATGCGCACGTCCGGGCCGACGGCCTCGCGGGCCAGCCGCAGCCGGCGCACGTCGTCGGCCACGCTGGCGCCGACCTTCAGCTTGATCTGGGTGAAACCCTCCGCCACGGCCTGCCGGGACAGGGACACGAGCTTGTCGTCGGAGTACCCCAGCCAGCCGGGGGTCGTCGTGTAGGCGGGGTACCCGGTGCGCAGCAGCTCCTCGCGGCGGGCGGCGCGGCCGGGTTCGGCGGCGGTGAGCAGGTCCAGCGCCTGCTCGGGGGTGAGCGCGTCGGTGAGGTAGCGGAAGTCCACCAGCGCGACGAGCTCCTCGGGGCTCATGCGCGCCAGCAGGTCCCACAGCGGCAGGCCGGCGCGCTTGGCCTTCAGGTCCCACAGCGCGTTGACGACCGCGGAGACCGCCATGTGCATGACGCCCTTCTCCGGGCCCAGCCAGCGCAGCTGCGAGTCGTCGGCGAACGAGCGCCAGGTGGCGCCCATGTCGCCGAGGACCTCCTGCACGTCCCGGCCCAGCAGGTGCCCGGCCAGCGCTCGGATCGCGGCGACCTGCACGTCGTTGCCGCGGCCGATGGTGAAGGCGAACCCGTGCCCGGTGAGGCCGTCGGGGTCGTCGGTGCCGATGACGAGGTAGGCCGCGGAGTAGTCGGGGTCCGGGTTCATCGCGTCGGACCCGTCGAGGTCGCGGGAGGTGGGGAACCGCACGTCGTGCGTCTCGAACCGGGTGAAGGTGCTCATCGGGCGTCTCCCACGGGGTGGCGCATCCGGCCCAGGCCGCCGATCTCGAGCTCGACGACGTCACCGGCGCGCAGGTAGGGCTTGGGGTCGGGGTGGCCGAGCGCGACACCGGCCGGGGTCCCGGTGTTGACGACGTCACCGGGTTCCAGCACGAGGAACCTGCTGATGTACGCGACGAGCTCGCCGACGCCGAACACCATGTCGGCGGTGGTGCCGTCCTGGCGGAGCTCGCCGTTGACCCGCAGCCGCAGGCCGAGCGCCTGCGGGTCGGGGACCTCGTCGGCGGTGACGAACCAGGGGCCCATCGGGTTGAACGTCTCGCAGTTCTTGCCCTTGTCCCACTGGCCACCGCGCTCGAGCTGGAACTCCCGCTCGGACACGTCGTGCGAGACGACGTACCCGGCGACGTGCGCCAGCCCCTCCTCCGCGGTCTCCAGGTAGCGCGCCCGGCGGCCGACGACGACACCGAGCTCGACCTCGTAGTCGGTCTTCACGCTGCCGCGCGGCACCAGCACCTCGTCGTTCGGCCCCACCACGGTGGCCGGGGACTTCAGGAACAGGATCGGCTCGGCGGGCAGCGGGGACCCGGTCTCCGCGGCGTGGTCGCGGTAGTTCAGGCCCACGCAGACGACGGTGACCGGGCGCGGCAGCGGCGGGCCGACCCGCAGCCCGGCCAGGTCCACCCGCGGCAGGGTCCCACCGGCGACAGCGGCTGCGGCCGCCCGCAGGTCCTCCCCCGTCCAGGGGCGCTGCGGGTCCAGGACGCCGCCGAGGTCGGCACCCGAACCGTCCTCCAGCAGGGCCACCGGGCGCTCGCGGCCCGGTGCTCCCACGCGCATCAGCTTCACGTCTGCTCCTCGGTGTTCGGGGTCGGGAAGGGGGTCGGCGGCACCTCGGTGCGCTCGCCGGCGGCCAGCCGGAACTCCCCCAGGAGGGTCGTCCCGCCGGGCGGCCCGGCGTGCACGGTGCCGTGCGCGTCCCGCAGCGCCGTCAGCACCACGCGCTCGGGGCGACCGGCGCGCCAGGTCAGCTCGACCTGCACGCCGGCCCGGGTGCGCAGGCCCCGCACGGAGCCGTCCGGCCAGTCCGGCGGCAGCGCGGGCAGCACCCGCACGTCGGTGTCGCCGGACTGCACGAGCGCCTCGGCGACGGCGGCGGCCAGACCGCTGTTGCCGTCGAGCTGGAACGGCGGGTGCGCGGAGAACAGGTTCGGGTACAGCCCGCCGGCCTGGGCGCCGGCCGCTGCGTCCTCGGGCACCGGGCGCAGGCAGCGCCGCAGCGTCTCGCCCACGCGGTCGCCGCGGCCCAGCCGCGCCCACAGGCAGGCCCGCCAGGCGAGCGCCCAGCCGGTGGACTCCTCGCCCCGCAGCTGCAGGGTCCGGGCGGCCGCGACCGCGAGCGGTCCGGCGGGGTCCACCAGGTCCAGGGGGAACAGGCCCACCAGGTGCGAGGTGTGCCGGTGCCCGGGCTCGGCCTCGGGCAGCTCCTCGCGCCACTCCAGCAGTTCCCCCCGCGCGCCGGTGCGCGGTGCGGGCAGTTCCGCCAGCGCGGCGCGGGCCCGCCACAGCAGCTCCTCGTCACCGGTTCCGTCGCCCGCCGTCCCGGCGGTGGCGGTGAGGTCCAGCAGCGCGCGCAGCACCGCGGCGGTCAGCGCCAGGTCGCAGGTGCTGCTCACGGCGGCGGCGCGGGGTTCACCCTCGCGGTCCAGGAAGCGGTTCTCGGGCGAGGTCGAGGGGGCGGTGCCCAGCTCGCCGTCGGGCAGCCGCACCAGCCGGTCCAGGACGAACCGGGCGGCACCGGCCACGACGGGCAGCGCCTCTCGGGCCGCGGCGGGCGGGTCGGCGGCGAACCGGGCGTGCTCGTGCAGGTGGGTGGCCAGCCACGCCCCGCCGTACGGCCACGCCGACCACTCCGGCCGCGCCCAGCCGCCCCCGGCGGTGCCGGTGGTGGCCCACACGTCGCTGTTGTGGTGCGCCACCCACCCGCCGGCGCCGTACGCGCGCCGCGCGGTGTCCTCCCCGGCGGAGGCCAGGCGCCGCACGAAGGCCAGCAGCGGCTCGTGCAGCGGCGCCAGCCCCCACACCTCCACGGGCCAGTACGCCATCTGCAGGTTGATGTTCGTCGTGTAGTTGCTGCTCCACGGCGGCTGCAGCTCCGCGTTCCAGATGCCCTGCAGGGTCAGCGGGTGCGTTCCGGGGCGGGACCCGGCCAGCAGCAGGTACCGGGCGTGGGCCACGGCCAGCTCCACGAGGGCGCGCCGGGAACCGTCGTCGTCCACGGCCCGGCGCAGCAGCTCGCCGGTGCTCGTCCCCGCCGGCACCGCGCCGCCCAGGTCCAGGTGGACCTCGCCCCACCAGGGCGACAGGTCGGCGCGGTGCGCGCGCAGCAGCTCCTCCGAGCCGGTGGCGGCCGCGGCGGCGACGCGGGCGCGGGCGGTGCGCACGGCCTCCCGCTCACCGGCGCACGGGCCGCCGGGGGTGTCGCTGACCTCGGTGGCCAGCAGGACCTCGAGGGTGCGGGCCCCCAGCACCCGCAGCGCCGCGCCCGGGCCCGCCGGCAGCACGGTGCCGTCGGTGCGCACCCGCAGCACGACGGCCGCGCAGCGGGCCGCCGCGCCGTCCGCCGCCCAGGTGACGGGCTCGTCGCGCCCGTCCGGGCTCCAGGGCCGCACGTCGACCGGCAGCTCCAGCACGGCCTCCAGCTCCGCGCCGCCCTCACCCGCACCGGAGGCGGCGCCGCTGCGCACCCGCAGCGGGGAGGTGAGGGCGACGGTGACGTCCACGGTCGTGCCGGTGGCGAGCAGGCGGTGCAGCAGGACCCCGGCGGGGGCGCTGACGAGCGTCTCCTGGTGCACGGAGCCGCCGTGGGGGTGCTCGCGGCGCACCCACGCCGTCCCGGTGGGCATGTCCAGGCCGCGATCGAACCGCGACACGGGCAGCGGGTCGCACGTCACGCGCAGGTCACCCAGCGGCAGGTACGCCTGGGTGTGCGGGACCACGACGGGGGTCAGCAGTTCCTCGGCGAGGCGGTGGTCCCCGGCCAGCACGGCTCCACGGGCGCGCTCGACGGTGCCGACGTGGCCGGCGGGGACCTCGTGGACCGGCCCCCCGACGGGGCCGGACCAGGCGCGGTCGTCGTTCAGGGACAGCCGCTCGCCGTCGGCGGCGCCCCAGCACATCGCGCCCAGGCGCCCGTTCCCCACGGGCAGGGCCTCCACCCAGGTGCCGGCGGGCGCGGGGAAGCGCAGGACGGGTTCGACGGCCACGTCAGAACCGCACGCCGCCGGCCGTCAGGCCGGAGCGCCAGTACCGCTGCAGGGCGATGAACACGCCGATGACGGGCACCACGGACACCAGGGAGCCGGCCACCACGAGGACCTGCAGGCCGGGGATGGTGATGGACGCCTGGCTCCAGCCGGTCAGGCCGACCGTCAGCGGCATCAACTCGGCGTCGGTCAGGACCATCAGCGGCAGCAGGTAGTTGTTCCAGCTGCCCAGGAACGCGAACAGCAGGACCGTGACCAGCCCGGTCGTCATCAGCCGCAGGCCGACGGCCACGAAGATGCGCAGCTCCCCGGCGCCGTCCAGGCGGGCGGCCTCGAGCAGCTCCACGGGGATCGAGGAGCGGGCGAACACGGTGCACAGCAGGACCCCGAAGGGGTACACCATCGAGGGCAGCAGCACGCCCGCGTAGGTGTTGTTCAGGCCGAGCTCCACGACGAGCAGGTACGTCGGCTGCGCCAGGACGGTGCCGGGCACCAGCATGCTCGCCAGCACCGCGCCCAGCAGCACCTTGCGGCCGCGGAACTCGAACATGGCCAGCGCGTACCCGCACGCGGCGCACACCAGGACGGTCAGCACGGACCCGACGACGGAGTACACGACGGTGTTCAGGACCCAGCGCCAGAAGATGCCGTCGTCGTAGGTGGACAACTCCCGAAGGTTCTGCAGCAGCTGGGGGTCGGCGAAGGAGAAACCGGGGGTGGTGAACAGCGAGGTGCTGGACTTGGTGGCGGCCACGACCATCCACCACACCGGCATCAGGAAGTACACCGTCGCCACGGCGACGGCACCGGTGGCCAGGACCCGCACGGCGGTGGAGTGCCGCTCCCCCGCGCTGGTGGCCGTGCGGCGGCGGGCGCGACCGGTGGCGGCGGGGGCCGGCGCCGGTGCCCCGGGTGTCGCCCCCGGCCCGGTGCGGGTGCTGGTGCTCACGCCAGTGCTCCGTTCCTGCGGTTCGAGATGCGCAGCACGACCAGCGACAGCACGAGCGTGGACACGCCCAGCAGGACGGCCATGGCCGCGGCCAGGTGCGGGTCCTGCGCCTCCGTGGAGGTCGTGTAGATCGCCATGTTGGGCGTGTAGTCGCTGGTGATGTTCGAGGTGATGGTGCGCAGCACGTTGGGTTCGCTGAACAGCTGCAGCGTGCCGATGATCGACGACAGCGTGGTGAGCAGCAGGGCGGGCAGGATCATCGGCAGCTTGATGCTCAGCGCGACCCGCACCTCGCTCGCCCCGTCCACCCGGGCCGCCTCGCCCACCTCCGCGGGCACCGACTGCAGCGCGGCGTACAGGATGACGACGTTGATGCCGGTGTTCGACCACAGCGCGATGTTCGCCAGCGACCACAGCACCGTCCCGGGGGCGAGCAGGTCCACGTCCACGCCCAGCGAGGTCAACCCGCCCACGATCGGGCTGACGCCCGGCTGGTACAGGAACCCCCACAGCAGGGCCGCGATGACGCCGGGGACGGCGTACGGCACGAACACCGCGGCCTGGAAGAACCGCCCGAAGCGCACCGCCGCGGAGTCGAAGAGCAGGGCCAGCACGAGGGCCAGGACCAGCATCACCGGGACCTGCACGGCCCCGTACAGCAGGACGCGGGCGAACCCGGAGGTGAACCCCGTGTCGGTCAGCGCCGTCACGTAGTTGCCCAGACCGGCGAACTCGCGCTGGCGGGTGCCGCCGAAGCCCAGCCCGCCGGCGGCGCGCTGCCGGAACATGCTCTGCCACAGCGCCAGCACGATGGGGGCGACGAGGAACACCAGGAACAGCACCACGAACGGCGCGGCGAACGCGTACGGGGCCACGTGCCGGCCGCCGGTGCGGCGGGGGGGGGGGCGGGGGGGGGGGGGGGGGGGGGGGGGGGGGGGGGGGGGGGGGGGGGGGGGGGGGGGGGGGGGGTGGGGCGGGGGGGGG
>NZ_JBJLRI010000063.1:0-24269 GCF_050871405.1 Kineococcus esterisolvens | reverse complement strand
GGCGCTGCACCGTCGCGGTGCAGCGCCCCCGGTGCGTTCGGGGTGGGGACCTCAGCGGTCCTCGACCAGCATGTCGGCGCACTTCTCGCCGATCGCCATCGTGGTGATGTTGGGGTTCACCGCGCCCAGGAAGGGCATGATCGAGCCGTCGGCGATGCGCAGGCCGCGCACGCCCTTGACCCGCAGCCGCGGGTCGACGACCGCCATCCGGTCGTCCTCGACCCCCATCCGCGCGGTGCACGCCGGGTGGTAGACCGTGTTGTGGGTCTTGGTGATGTAGTCGGCGATCTCGTCGTCGGTGACGACGTCCTTGCCGGGGGCCAGCTCCGCGCCGGCCCACGGAGCCATCGGCTCCTGCTCGACGATCCGGCGGGCGAGCCGGATGCCCTCGGTCATGACCGCGAGGTCGTGCCCCTCGGGGTCGGTGAAGTAGCGGGGGTCGACCTTCGGGCGGTCCCGGAAGTCGCGGGAGCGGAGCTTCACCGTCCCCCGGGACCTGCCCTGCGTGACGTTGGGCGTGAGGCAGAACCCGTTGTCGGTCGTCGGGTACCCCCAGCGGACCGTGTTCAGGTCGAACGGCACCGACCCGTAGTGCATCATCAGGTCCGGCACGTTCGTGCCGGCCGCACGGCCGAGCTCGGTGGTGGCGAACACACCGATCTCCCACCACTGCGTCGACGCGGTGACCATCGGCTGCAGGGCGTCCCAGAACACGAGGCCCTCGACGTGGTCGTCGAGGTTCTCCCCCACCCCGGGCGCGTCGACGAGGACGTCGATGCCGAACTCGCGCAACTGCCCGGGCTGGCCGATCCCGGACAGCATCAGCAGCTTGGGCGTGTCGATGGCGCCGGCGGAGAGCACGACCTCGCGGCGGGCCCTCACCGTGCCGTGGTGGATGAGGTCCGGCGCCATGAACTGCACACCCGTGGCGCGGTGGGCGCCGTCCGCGGGGTCCTGCTCGACGAGGACCTTCTCCACCCAGTAGCCGGTGCGCACCTCGAGGTTCGGGCGCTCGCCGAGGATCGGGTGCAGGTAGGCGTGCGAGCTGGACATGCGCGTGCCGTCATCACCGGCGTTGATCTGGAACCACCCGGCGCCGTTCATCACGGTGGCGCCCTCGTTGTACCGGACCGTCGGCAGCCCGGCAGCGGCGGCGGCCTCCAGCAGCGCGACGCCGGCGGGGTCCACCGGCGGGATCGTCCGCAGCCGCACCGGCCCGCTGCGGCCGTGGTGCTCGCCCGGGCCGTCGTTGTTCTCCAGCCGCTTGACGAGCGGAAGCACGTCCTTCGCGCCCCACCCCGTGCAGCCCATGGCCTCCCAGGCGTCCAGCCCCTCGGCGGGCGGGTGGAAGGCGATGCACGAGTTGTGCGACGAGCAGCCGCCGAGCACCTTCGCGCGGGCGTGGCGCAGGAAGCTGTTGCCGTTCTCCTGCGGCTCGACGGGGTAGTCCCAGTCGTAACCGGAGTCCAGCAGGTGCATCCAGTCGGTCAGCTTGAGGATGTTCTCGTCGCCGACGTCGCTCGGACCCGCCTCCAGCAGGCACACCGTCACCGACGGGTCCTCCGACAACCGGGCGGCGACGACGCACCCGGCGGTGCCGCCTCCCGCGATGACGTAGTCGAACTCCTCGACGGGGGTCGTGGTGCTCACCGTTCTCCCTCTCCTCCGGCCGACACCGTCAGCCCTTGAACCAGTCGGCTGCCGCCGGCTTCGTGTTGCGCCACACGTGCTGCACCTCGCGGTACTCCGCGAGGCCCGCGGGTCCCAGTTCCCGCCCGTTGCCGGACATCCGCATCCCGCCCCACTCCGCCTGCGGCACGTAGGGACCGAAGTCGTTGATCCACACCGTGCCGTGCCGCAGCGCGCGCGCGACCCGCTCGCCGCGCTCCTCGTCGCCGGTCTGCACCCCGCCGGCGAGTCCGTAGGCGGTGTCGTTGCCCAGCGCCACGGCCTCGGACTCGGTGCGGAAGCGCTCGACGGTCATGATCGGTCCGAAGGTCTCCTCCTGCACCAGGCGCATCGAGCGGTCGCAACCGTCGAAGATCGTGGGCTCGTAGAAGAAGCCGCGGGCCAGGGCCGGGTCCGCGGGGCGGCGCCCACCGGTGACGAGCCTGGCACCCTCCTCCAGCCCGAGGCGCACGTAGCCCTCGACCTTCTCCCGGTGCACCGCCGAGACCAGCGGCCCGGACTCGGTGCCCTCGTCCAGCCCGTTGCCCAGCCGGACGCGCCGGGCGCGCTCGGCGACGCGGGCCACGAGCTCGTCGGCGATCGTCTCCTCCACGATGAGCCGGGTGCCCGCGGAGCAGACCTGACCGGCGTGCAGGAACACCCCGGTCAGGACGGTGTCGGCGGCGCGGTCGAGGTCGACGTCGGCGAAGACGAGCTGGGGGTTCTTGCCGCCCAGCTCGACCGTCGTGCGCTTGACCGTCTGCGCGGTCGAGCGCAGGATCGCGCGGCCGGTCTCCAGCCCTCCGGTGAAGGAGACCAGGTCGACGGCCGGGTGCTCGGTCAGGACCGGCCCGACCGCGGACCCCGCCCCCAGCACGAGGTTGACGACGCCGTCGGGTACGCCCGCCTCGACCAGCAGCCGCACCAGGTGGACCGTGGTCAGCGGGGTGACCTCGCTGGGCTTGAGGACGACGGTGTTGCCGGCGGCCAGAGCGGGGGCGACCTTCCACGACATCTGCAGCAGCGGGTAGTTCCACGGCGCGATCAGGGTGCACACGCCGACCGGGTGGTGCACGACCCGGCTGACGACGTCGTCGCGGCCGACGTCCACGGTGCGGTCGACCTCGATGAGCACCTGGTCCGCGTAGTAGCGGAACACCGCGGCCACGTCGTCGACGTCGACGCGGCTCTCCACCAGCGTCTTGCCGGTGTCCAGGGTCTCGGTGCGGGCGATCTCCTCGCGGTCGCGCTCGAGCAGGTCGGCGACGCGGCGCAGAAGCTGCGAGCGCTCCGCCACGCCGGTGCGCGGCCACGGCCCGGTGTCGAAGGCGTGGCGGGCCGCGAGGACGGCCGCCTCCGCGTCGGTGGCGGAGGCCTCGTCGACGGTCGTGAAGACCTGGCCGTCGTAGGGGTTGACGACGTCGCGGCGGCCACCCTCGGCGGCGGAGCGCCAGGTGGAGTCGATGAACAGCTCGGGCACGGTGGGGCCTCCTGGTCCTGGGATCAGCTCTGCTGGCGGGTGGAGTCCTGCTGCAGCCGCAGCCACTCCACGTGTCGTTCGTACTGGTCCAGCACGTCGTCGATCAGCTGGGAGTGCGTGTAACCCATGACGTCGTACCCCTGGCCGCCCTCGGTGAGGTGGACCTCCAGGCGCGAGTACGCCTCCGGGGCGGCGCTGCCGGGTCGGCGTCCGTTGTCGCGGGCGAACACCGGGACCGGGACGTCGTCCCGGTGCACGCGGTAGCAGAACGGCTGGGCGCCCTGCAGGTCCGCGGCCAGCTCGACGTAGCGGTCGCCCAGCGCGTCGGTGGTCCAGCCGACCTGCGCGGAGACCCCGCGCTGGCACATCTCGGCGGCGACCTCCCGCAGCGCGGGCAGCACGACCTCGTCCAGGTGGCGCTGGGCGGCGTCGTGCGTGGGGAAGCCCATGGCGCGGCCCAGGCGCAGGCGCCAGCTGTCGCCGTCGCGGCGCTCGGGCACGCCGGGGGTCCGGCCGGAGAGGCGGCCGGGCAGGCTCGAAGCCCTGCTGACGTCGCGCAGCCCCTCCACGCGCAGCGCCTTGTACAGGCCCACCATGACCAGGAGCATCACGAAGGTGAAGGGCAGGCCCATGACGACCGTGGCGCTCTGCAGCGCGGTCACCCCGCCGACCAGCAGCATGCCGACGGTGAGCAGGCCGGTGGCCACCGCCCAGAAGACCCGCAGGCCCGTGCCGGCGTCGGTGTGCGGGGTCGGCAGGCGGGAGGAGAGGTTCGCCATCACCAGCGCACCGGAGTCGGCGGAGGTCACGTAGAACAGCAGGCCCACCACGGTCGCCAGGCCGGCCACGAAGGTGAAGGCGGGGTACTGCGTGAGCAGGGTGTAGAAACCTCGCTCCGGGGTGCTCACCGTCAGTTCGCCGAAGTCCGCGCCGCCCCGGCGGACCGCCGCGATGGCACTGTTCCCGAAGATGGAGATCCACATCACGATGTAGACGAAGGGGATCGTCAGGGTCCCGATGACGAACTCGCGGATCGTGCGGCCGCGGGAGATCCGTGCCAGGAACATGCCGACGAAGGCGGCCCAGGCCGCCCACCAGGCCCAGAAGAAGAGCGTCCAGGCGTTCAGCCAGTCCTGCGGTCCCTCCCAGGCGAACGTCTCCATGGTCATGCCGCCGAAGCCGCTGGCGAAGTCGCCGACGTTCATGACCAGGCCGTTGAGCAGCAGCACGGTGTCACCGGCGACGAGCACGAACAGCGCCAGCCCGACGGCGAGCAGGACGTTGAGCTGCGACAGCAGCTTGATGCCCCGGTCCACGCCGGTGATGGCGGAGACCGTCGCCAGGACGACGGCGAGGGCGATGAGGCCGATCTGCGCCGCGGGGCCCTCCGGAACGCCGAAGAGGACGAAGAGGCCGAAGTTCAGCTGGACGACGGCGATGCCCAGCGACGTGGCGACACCGAAGATCGTGCCCAGCATCGCGGCGATGTCGACGCCGTGGCCGATCGCGCCGTGCACCCGCCGACCGAACACGGGGTACAGCGCCGAGCGGATCGCCAGCGGGAGGTTCATCCGGTAGGAGAAGTAGCCCAGCGCCATCCCCATGAGCGCGTACATGCCCCAGCCGGAGATGCCGTAGTGGAACAGGGTCCACACGGTCGCCTCGCGGGCGGCGGCGACCGTGCCGCCCGCCCCGGACGGCGGCTGCAGGTACTGCGTCACCGGCTCGGCGACCGCGAAGAACATCAGGTCGGTGCCGATGCCGGCGGCGAACAGCATGGCCACCCAGGCGAAGGTGCTGAACTGCGGTGAGGAGTGCTCCGGCCCCAGCTTGGTGCGCCCGTACCGGGAGACGGCCAGGAGCACCACGAAGACCAGCACGACGGTGGCGAAGAGGATGTAGTACCAGCCGAACCACGTCCCGACCCAGCCGACCGCAGCGGCGATCACCGCGGAAGCGGACTCCGGCGCCAGCAGGATCCAGCCGGCGATCGCCAGGACCGCGACGGCCGCCCCCCAGAAGACCGGTGCCCGCAGCCGGGCCTCCTGCTCGTGCGGCGAGGTGCCGGCGGCGGACGCACCGGCCGAGGGGGTTCCCGGAGCGCTCACGCGGCGCTCCCCCTCCCCGCCCGGCGCCGGGGGCGCCCGGCCGTCCTCGCCGTCGGTGCGGTGCTCACGGGGCTCACGGGTCCTCCTGATCGTGCCGGCGCGTTCGGGTGCGCCAGGTCGGACGGTGCAGCTGACCGGGTGGTCGGTGCCGGGCGGTGCGGGACGCGCACCGCCCGGGGCGGCACCGGGACGGGTCCGGGCGGGGACGACGATCGACGGTGCGGGCGCGGTGCAGCGGTCCGGCGGCGCGGCTGTCCGACGGTGCGATCGACGCCGGACGACGTGACACCTTAGGTCCAGGCCAACGGTTGCTGTCAAACGCGTCACCACCGTTGCGCAGGCACGGGTCGCCGGGTCGGGCACCGTCCGACAAGGTGGGGCCATGGTGCGGATGCAGCGGTTCGGGGTGTGGGCGCCGGCGGCGCAGCGGGTGGATCTGGTGGTCGGCACCGGTGACGGGGCGGCGCGGCACGCGATGCAGCGCAGCGACTCACCGCGGGAGGGCTGGTGGAGCGCGGAGGTGGAGGGCGCCGGGCACGGCACCCGCTACGCCTTCTCCCTGGACGGCGGGGAGGCGCGCCCCGATCCGCGCTCGGGCTGGCAGCCCGAGGGGGTCCACGCCGCCAGCGCCGTGGTCGACCCCTCCACGTTCACCTGGAGCGACGACGGCTGGCGCGGGCGCGAGGCGCGCGGCGCGGTCTTCTACGAGATGCACGTGGGCACCTTCACCCCCGAGGGCACCTTCGCCGCGGCCGCCGCGAAGCTGGACCACCTCGTCGAACTGGGCGTGGAGGTCGTGGAGGTGCTCCCCGTCTCGGCGTGGGACGGGCCGTGGAACTGGGGCTACGACGGCGTCGCGCCGTACGCGGTGCAGCACGAGTACGGCGGGCCGGAGGGCTTCGCCGCGTTCGTCGACGCCTGCCACGGCAGGGGCCTGGCGGTGGCCCTGGACTGCGTCTACAACCACCTCGGCCCCAGCGGCAACTACCTCGCCGAGTTCGGGCCGTACTTCACGGACAAGCACGACACCCCGTGGGGGGCGGCGGTCAACCTCGACGACACCGGCTCGCAGGAGGTGCGCCGCTGGATCTGCGACAACGCGCTGCGCTGGTTCCGCGACTTCCACGTCGACGCGCTGCGCCTGGACGCCGTGCACGCCCTGGTCGACGACTCCCCCACCCACGTGCTCGCCCAGCTGGCCGACGAGGTCGCCGCCCTCTCCCGCGAGGTGGGGCGGCCGCTGTCGCTGGTGGCCGAGTCCGACCTGAACGACGCCGCGATGGTCACCCCCACCGCGGAGGGCGGCTTCGGCATGACCGCGCAGTGGGACGACGACGTGCACCACGCCCTGCACGCGCTGCTGACGGGCGAGCGCCAGGGCTACTACGCCGACTTCGGCTCCCCCGAGGTGCTGAAGACCACCTTCGAGGAGGCGTTCTTCCACGCCGAGCGGTTCTCCAGCTTCCGCGGCGAGGTGTGGGGGAAGAGGGTCGACCGGGCCCGGGTGCCGGGAACGGCGTTCCTGGGGTACCTGCAGACCCACGACCAGGTGGGCAACCGCGCCGTCGGCGAGCGCATCGGCCACCTGCTGGGCGAGGCGCGGCTGGCGGCCGGTGCGGCGCTGTACCTGCTGGGGCCCTTCACCCCGATGATCTTCATGGGCGAGGAGTGGAGCGCCTCCACGCCGTGGCAGTTCTTCACCTCCTTCCCGGATCCCGAGCTGGGGCAGGCGGTCAGCCGCGGGCGGCGCTCGGAGTTCGGCGAGCACGGCTGGAGCGCCGAGGACGTGCCCGACCCGCAGGACCCGGCGACGAGGGAGCGTTCGGTGCTGCGCTGGGACGAGCCCGGGCAGGAGCCGCACGCCCGGGTGCTGGAGTGGTACCGCACCCTGACGCGGCTGCGCCGGGAGGTGCCGGAGCTGCGCTCGGACGACCTGCGCGAGGTGCGCGTGGACACCGCGGGCGGCGCGCTGGTGCTGCACCGCGGCCGGCACCGCGTGGTCGTGTCGCTGGGCGGCGGGGACGACGTGGCAGTCGGCGGTGACCCGGTGGAGGTGCTGGCCGCGTTCCCGTCCGGGCCGGCGCCGGAGCTGCGCGCGGGCGGCGTGCGCTTCGCCGGTGAGGGCGTCGCCGTGGTGCGCGTCGCGTGAGCACCGCCGGGGGCGGCGAGCGGGCGGAGGAGGTGCGGCGGGCCGCGGTGCGGCTCGCCGCCCTGGCCCAGGACGGCCTGGCGTACTCCGTCGGCGACACCACCAAGGACTACGACACCGCCCGCTACCGGCAGATCGCCGAGCTGGCCGCGAGCCTGCTGGCGAGCGTGTCCGGCACGCCCGTGGAGGAGCTGCGGCTCGTGCTGGGCCGCGACGCCGGGTACGCCACCCCGAAGGTGGACGTGCGCGCCGGCGTGGTCGACGAGCAGGAGCGGCTGCTCATGCTGCGCGAGCGCAGCGACGGCCTGTGGTCCCTGCCCGGTGGCTGGGTCGACCCCGGCGACCGGCCCGGGGAGGCCGCGGTGCGCGAGGTGCTGGAGGAGACCGGTTACCCGGTGGAACCGGTCAAGCTGGTGGCGGTGTGGGAGCGCGACGTGCGCGGCAAGCAGCCGCCGCTGCCGGTGTCGGTGTTCCACCTGTTCTTCCTGTGCCGGCTCGTGGGCGAGCCGGTGACCGCGCAGGACCTGGAGACCCTCGAGGTCGGCTGGTTCGGCCTGGACGAGCTGCCGGAGCTGTCGGGGGCGCGGGTGACGCGGGCGGAGCTGGAGCGGGTGCTGGCGCACCACCGCGACACCTCGCTGCCCACGGAGTGGGACTAGCGAGGTCGGACCTGGACGGCGGGGCGGCGGTCCGGCCGCCCCGCCGCGCGGGTCAGCCGGCGGCGACGGCGACCACCGGCAGGGCGACGAACACGCCGCCGGTGTAGACCGGCACGACCCAGCGGCGCCGCGCCGCCAGGGCGCCCAGCCCCTCGGCCAGGCGGACCGGCAGGTACCGGATGCGCGGCAGCGGGTAGATCAGCGTGACGGCGGTGACGTTGAACAGCACGTGGACCAGGGCGATGACGAGGCCCTCCGGCTGGCCGGTGGCCAGCGCCGCCAGCAGCGCCGTCACGGTGGTGCCGAGGTTGGCGCCCAGGGTGATCGGGTAGGCGTTGCGCACGGTGAGGGCCCCGGCGGCGACCAGCGGGAGCAGCGTGACGGTGACGATGGAGGAGCTGACCACGAGGATCGCCGCGACCGTGCCGACGGCGATGCCGACCAGGCCGCCGGCCCGCCCGACCGACCGGTTCGCCTTCTCCTGCAGGGGCCCGGCGATGACCGCCCGCATGTTCTTGCTGAGGTACCGGATCGTGACGTAGAGGGCCAGGACGCCGAGCACGAGCATGACCGTGCCCAGCCCCGCCCCCGCCGGGACCAGGGCCGACAGGACCGTCTCGACCGCCGCGTTGGCCGGGTCGGTGGCCATCGCCAGCGGGCTCGTGGTCTCCACCCCGGTGATGCCGGTGTCCGCGACGACGCCGGCGAGCCAGCGCGCCGCCGAGGACAGGAAGCCCGTCAGCAGTTCAAGGGGCAGCAGGACCAGCACCGCCAGGAAGTTGAAGAGGTCGTGCATCGTCGCCGCCGCGACGACCTGCCGGAACTCGTCGCGCCGGCGCATGCTGACCATCGTGACGATCGTGTTGGTCACGGTGGTGCCGATGTTGGCGCCCATCACCATGGGCACGGCCGTCTCGACGGGGACGACGCCCGTCGCCACGAGGCCGACGATCGTGGAGGTGGTCACCGAGGACGACTGCACGAGGATCGTGGCGAGGACGCCGGCGAACAGGCCCGAGAGCGGGTGGCTGACCCCCTCGAGCACCGCGTCGCCGAACCCCTCGCCCATCTGGGCGATGCCGTCCTCCAGCACGCCCACCGCGACGAGGAAGAGGTACAGCAGCACCAGGGCCAGCAGGGCGCGGACGGCGACCTGCCTGCCGCTGGGGCGTGGACCGTCGGGCGACTGCGGCTGCGGCTGGGCGGGGACGTCGTGCGTGCGCGTGCGGTGTGCCATGGGGCCCTCCGGGGTCGGGTGCGCGACGCCCGAGGAGTACCCCCGCCGGTGAACCCCCGGTGACGAGCGCCGCAACCGGGCGCGGCGGGGCCGTGGCGCTCCGGTCGCGCTGCCCCCGGCCCGGGTCAGGCCAGCGCGGCGCCGTCGCGGGCCAGCGCCGACAGCCGGGAGACCGCGCGCAGGTACTTCTTGCGGTACCCGCCGTGCAGGAGCTCGTCGGTGAACAGCGCGTCGAAGGGGACACCGGAGGCCACGACGGGGATGTCGCGGTCGTACAGGCGGTCGGCGAGCACGACGAGGCGCAGGCCCACCATCTGGTCGGAGACGGTGCCCACCCGGCGCAGGCACACCGCCGCGGTGTCGCGCACCATGGCGCCGTAGCGGCTGGGGTGCACGCGGGCCAGGTGCGCCACGACGGCCTCGAAGTCGTCCAGGGTCGCGCCGGGGCGGGCGGTGGCGACGCGCTCGACGGCGAGGTCGTCCAGCGGGGCGGGGGCGGCGGGCAGCCCGCGGTGGCGGTAGTCCTCGCCGTCCACCCGCTGCACCGCGAACTGCCCGGCCAGGGCCTGGATCTCGCGCTGGAAGTCCTGCGCGGCGAAGCGGCCCTCCCCCAGCGCACCGGGCAGCGTGTTGGAGGTGGCGGCGAGCTTGACGCCGCGGTCCACCAGCTCGCGCATCAACCGGGACATGAGCACCGTGTCGCCCGGGTCGTCCAGCTCGAACTCGTCGATGCACACCAGGTCGTGGGGGGCCAGGGCGTCCACGGCCTGCCGGAAGCCGAGGGCCCCGACGAGGTTGGTGTACTCCACGAAGGTGCCGTAGGCGGCGGTGCGACCGCCCTCGGTGACGACCTGGTGGTAGAGCGAGGACAGCAGGTGGGTCTTGCCCACGCCGAAGCCGCCGTCGAGGTACACGCCGGGTGGGCCCTGCGGGGCGCTGCGCCGCTTGAACAGCCCCGCGAGCCCGCCGCCGCGCCCGCCACCGCCGGCCAGGACGCGCTCGCCGAAGCCGCTCATCGTCGCCACGGCCTCGGCCTGGGTGGGCTGGTCGGGCGCGGGCACGTAGCTGGCGAAACGCACGCCGGAGAAGCGCGGCGGGGGCACCAGCTCCGCGACCAGCTGCTCCGGCGGCACCCGCGGGTCCCGCTCGACCAGGGAGCCCGCCGAGGTCCGCTCCTGGGGCTGCACGGGCGTCTCCTCCGGTCGGCTCACCCGGGCAAGGGTAGTGAGGCGGACGGCTCCCGGCGTCCGGGGCGTCTGGCAGTATCGCGACGCGGCGGGAACGCGACCGCGCGGTGCGCTGTTGGGGCTGCTGCGGGCGCCGGCCCGCCGGACGCGAGACGCCCCCACTCCCCCGGAGGACGACAGTGGCCCTGCCCCTCGACGGCGACGACAAGCTCGCCGCCTACGCCCACCCCGAGAAGCTGGTCACGACCTCCTGGCTGGCCGAGCACCTCGGCGAGCCGGGGCTGAAGGTCGTGGAGAGCGACGAGGACGTCCTGCTGTGGGACACCGGGCACGTGCCCGGCTCGGTGAAGGTGGACTGGCACACCGAGCTCAACGACCCGGTGACGCGCGACTACGTCGACGGCGAGGGCTTCGCCGCGCTGATGTCCCGCAAGGGGATCTCCCGCGAGGACACCGTGGTGATCTACGGCGACAAGAACAATTGGTGGGCCGCCTACGCGCTGTGGGTGTTCACCCTCTTCGGCCACCCCGACGTGCGCCTGCTGGACGGCGGGCGCGCCAAGTGGATCGCCGAGGGCCGGGAGACGACCACGGAGGTGCCGCAGCCGGAGCCGACCGACTACCCCGTCGTCCAGCGCCAGGACGCCTCGATCCGCGCCTTCAAGGACGACGTGCTGGCGCACCTCGGCGGCCGGCTCGTCGACGTGCGCTCCCCCCAGGAGTACACCGGTGAGCGCACCCACATGCCGGACTACCCCGAGGAGGGGACGGTCCGCGGCGGGCACATCCCCGGCGCCGAGAGCGTGCCGTGGGCGCGGGCGGCCGCCGAGGACGGCACGTTCCGCACGCGCGAGGAGCTGGAGGCGATCTACCAGCGGGAGAAGGGCCTGGCCCCCGACGACGACGTGATCGCCTACTGCCGCATCGGCGAGCGCTCCAGCCACACCTGGTTCGTGCTGACGCACCTGCTGGGCTTCGAGAAGGTGCGCAACTACGACGGCTCGTGGACCGAGTGGGGCAACGCGGTGCGCGTGCCGATCGCCGTGGGCCCGGACAAGGGCGACGCGCCGGCGGTGCGCCGGTGAGCGAGGACGTCTTCTCCCCCACCGCGGGGCTGCCGCCGGCGATGGCGGAGATCGTCGAGGAGTTCCAGGCGCTGCCCGAGCGCGAGCGGCTGCAGCTGCTGCTGGAGTTCAGCCAGGGCCTGCCGCCGCTGCCGCCGCACCTGGCCGACCACCCGGAGCTCATGGAGCGGGTGGACGAGTGCCAGTCGCCGGTCTTCGTCAACGTCGAGGTGGACGGGTCCTCGGCGGTGCACCTGCACGTCTCCGCGCCTCCGGAGGCGCCCACGACGCGCGGGTTCGCCGGGGTGCTGCGCGAGGGCCTGGACGGGCTGCCCGCGGCCGAGGTGCTCGACCTGCCGCCGGACGTGTGCTCGCGCCTGGGGCTGGAGCGGGCGGTGAGCCCGCTGCGGATGCGCGGCATGACGGGGATGCTGGCCCGGGTCAAGCGCCAGGTCCGGGTGGCCACCGCCTCCTGAGGGGACCGCGCCCCGGCACGGTACCCTTGAACCTGCAACCAGTTGCCCGCCGCTCGCCGGCGGCCGGCGCGAGGAGACGCACGTGACCGACGTCCAGGAGTCCAGCACCGCGGCTCCGGCAGCGGACCACCCGGCCCTGCCGGTCGTGCGGGTCTCCGAGGCGGACCTGCCCACCACCCACGGCACCTTCCGCGCCGTGGCCTACCGGCAGGCCGACGGGGTCGAGCACCTCGCGCTGGTCGCCGGTGAGATCGGCGACGGGCACGACGTGCTCGTCCGCCTGCACTCCGAGTGCCTCACCGGTGACGTCCTCGGCTCGCTGCGCTGCGACTGCGGGCCCCAGCTGCACGCCGCGCTCGCCGCGATCACCGAGCGCGGGCGGGGGGTCGTGCTCTACCTGCGCGGGCAGGAGGGCCGCGGCATCGGCCTGGCCGAGAAGATCGCCGCCTACGCCCTGCAGGAGCGCGGCCGCGACACCGTCGAGGCCAACCTCGACCTGGGCCTGCCGGTGGACTCGCGCGACTACACCGGTGCCGCCGCCGTCCTGCGCGACCTCGGCGTGCGCGACGTGGAGCTCATGACGCACAACCCCGTCAAGGTCGAGGCGCTGCGCGGCCACGGCGTGCCCGTGCTGGCCCGCCGGGACCTGCCGGTGGCCCAGACGCCGGCCAACGTGCACTACCTGCGCACCAAGCGCGACCGGATGGGGCACCGCCTGCCGGGCGTGTCCTGACGCCGCCGGCCACGGGTCAGTGGCTGTCCGTGCCGCGCTGCGAGCGCAGCTGCGGCGCGACGAGGCGGTCGGCCACCAGCCCCGTCACCAGGGAGTAGACCGCCTTGTGCGCCACGTCGACGACCTGCTCGCGCACCGGCCAGGTGTGCGGCGGGGCTCCCGCACCCGAGACGTTCTCCGCCGTCTGGTCGAACGCCAGGCGCACCGCAGCGTGCGTCAGGGAGGCGCGCGGCCCGCGCAGCCCCACCGCCGACCACACCCCGCGCAAGGCACCCAGGGTCGCACCGGTGCCCCAGTGCATCACGTGGTTCGCCAGCCACGGCCGCTCCCCGTCCCCGACCGGGCGCCCCAGCAGGCCCAGCAGCGCCCGCGCCGGCACGTACGAGTCCGGCCGGTGCGTCAGCGCCTGCTCGGCCTTCTCGCCGGCCGTCATCGCGGCCACCCCCGCCAGCCCGGCCAGCGCACCGCGCCCGGCCGCGGCCAGCAGCAGCGCACCCCGCGCGCTCCCGGGGACCCCGGATCCCACTGCCACCTGCTCCACGTCCTGCACACCGTCCCCGTCCGTCCGTGCCGCGGGCTGCGGGCTGCACCCGCCGACCATGCTGCGGCAGTCCCGGGCGCTCGGCACGGCGACCGGCTCGTGCACCACCGCGAACCCGTCGGCGCGCAGGCCCTGCGCGCCCAGCAGCGAGCGCCGGTGCGCGTGGCGGGCCAAGACGTCCGCCGGCACCCGCTCGTCCGCGGGGCGGGCCCGGTCGCGGCGCAGCAGCTCCTCCAGCGGGAGCGGCGGCATGAGCACCGCCTCGACGGGCAGGCCGGCCGCCCGGGCGGTGCGCACGTGCGCCACGCGCTCGGCCCGGCGCAGGTGGGTGGCGTCGGCCAGGTACCCCGCCCCCAGTCCCGCCAGCGCCTGGCAGCGGCGCTGCGCGCGGCGCACCGCCGGCAGCGAGTAGCCCTGCAGGTCCCGCACCGGCCGGCCCGCCGCCGCGTCGGCCGCGCGCAGCTCGCGGCGCAGGTCGTCCAGGCTCACCACCGGCAGCGCACCGCGCGCGCTCGCGAGCAGGGCGCGGCGCAGCGTCGTCTTGCCGCTGCCGGCGGCGCCCACGAGGACCAGCACCACCGGTGCCGACGTCCCGCGCCCGCACGCGGCGCGCCCGGCGCAGGTGCCGCACGCGCACCCGGGCACCGCCGGGGGCGGCGCTGCCCCGGCGTCCCCGTCACGGCCGGGCCCGGCGCACGGGGCGGCACCCGCGGCCATCAGCCCCCCGGCCGGCCCCGGTCCCCGTCCGCGGCCCGCTCGAGGTGGGTGCTCAGGAACCTCCGCACCGCGTCCTCCCAGCCGTCGGGGTCCACGTTCCACTCCTTGGTGTGCCGGGCGGTGCCGCTGCGCACGAACGTCACCAGGTCCGGGCGGGCCTCGGCCAGCCGCGCCGACGGGCCCGGGGGCACGTAGTCGTCGGCGTCGGAGTGCAGCAGCAGCAGCGGCAGCCGCAACTCCTGCGCGCGGCCGACCCAGTCCATGCGGCGCAGGTCCACCGGCTGCTCCAGGCCGACCAGGCGCCGGCCCAGCGGGTGCCCCAGCAGGGCCAGCCCGAACCGGCCCAGCCCCACCGGCACGCGGTTGCGGCGCGCCTGGTGGTCGAGCACGTCGTACCAGTCCAGCACCGGCCCGTCCAGGACGACGGCGGCCACCCGGTCCGCCAGCTCCGAGCGCGCCACCAGCTGCAGCACGATCGCCCCGCCCATGGACCAGCCCACCAGGACGAGACGGCGCGCACCGCGGTCCAGGGCGTACCGGCAGGCGGCCTCCACGTCGCGCCACTCGGTCTCGCCCAGGCCGTAGCGGTGCGCCGGGGACGCCGGGCCGTCGGCGTCGTTGCGGTAGGAGGGCACCAGGCAGGTCAGCCCCAGCCCGTGCAGCAGGGGCAGCGCCCGCAGCGCCTCCTCGCGGGTGGCGCCGCGGCCGTGCACGAGCACCGCCCAGGTGTCCCGCGCCTCGGGCTGCGCCGGGTGGTCCGCGGGGGCGGGCACCCGCCAGCACGGCAGGTCCCCCACCTCCGAGCGCACCAGGACGTCCTCGTGCGCCAGCCCCAGGGCGCTGCTCGGGGTTCCGGCGTAGCAGTACTGGTTCCAGCGCCCCGAGCCGGGCTGCGGGGTTCCCGCGTCCACGCCGAGCAGCTCGCGGGTGACGCGCTCACCGGTGGTCTCCAGCACCTCGCCCACCCGGAAGTGCCCGCGCCCGCCGTCGGTCCACACCCCGTAGCGGCCGGGCACGACGGTGTCGGCGGTGGCCGCGAGCACGACGCGGCGCGGGCCGACCTGCAGGACCTCCACGTCGTCGGGCTTGTCCCGGGCCGGGGTGACCACCGCCCGCGCGAAGGCGGTCGCGACGGCCGTGCCGGCGACGGCTCCGGCGGCCACGGTCGCGCCGGTGCCGGCGGCGGCGACCACGAGCGCGCGGCGCCGGCCGCTCACGCCGGAACCCCCGCCGCTGCCGCGTTCTGCTCCTGGACCACGCGGTGATCCTGCCGCAGCCGCACGGGCCCGCGCACGGCACCCCCGGTAGCGTGGCCGGCGTGAGCCACCCCGCCGTCCCGCCCGCCGACCAGCCCGAGGAGCGCACCCCGCAGGAGTCCGCGGACGCCCCCTGGACCGTCGTGGTCCTCACCGAGGAGGCGCTGGGCGAGATCGACGCCGGCAACATCGCCGCCCTGCACCGGGACGAGCCCGTCCGCCACGTCGTCCTGGTGCCCGCCGACACCGAGCGGAACCTGCTGGTGGACGTGCTGGACCACCTCAGCCTCGGTGAGCTGCGCGCCGCGCTGGAGGAGGTCCGCGCCGGGCGGCCCGACCCCGAGCGCGCCCGCGCCGGGGCCGAGTCGGCGCTGGCGCGCACCCTGGAGGAGCTGCGCTCGCTCGGCCTGCACGCCGAGGGGCGCACCACCGGCGACGACCCGATGCCGGCGGTGCGCGAGGTGCTGCGCACCGAGCCGGACGCGCGCGAGCTCGTCGTCGTCACCCGCCCGCACGCCGTGGAGGACACCTTCCACACCGACTGGGCCTCCCGCGCCCGCGACACCCTCGGCGTGCCGGTGCTGCACCTGTACGCCGGCACCATGCGGCTCGGTTGACCGGAACACCCCCCGCCGCGAGGAGGTTGGACCGGGCATGAGCACCCCGGAGTCGACCGCGAAGAAGTACGCCGTCACGAAGTCCGACGAGCAGTGGCGCGAGGAGCTGTCGCCGCAGGAGTACGCGGTGCTGCGCCAGGCCGGTACCGAGCGGCCGTTCACCAGCGAGTACGAGGACGACCCGACCGAGGGCGTGTACGCCTGCCGGGCCTGCGGGGCGGAGCTGTTCACCAGCAGCACGAAGTTCGCCTCGCACTGCGGCTGGCCGTCCTTCTACGACCCGAAGGACTCCGACGCCGTCGAGCTGGTCGAGGACCGCTCTCTGGGCATGGTGCGCACCGAGGTGCGCTGCGCCACCTGCGGTTCGCACCTGGGCCACGTGTTCGAGGGCGAGGGCTTCCCCACGCCCACGGACCAGCGGTTCTGCATCAACGGGATCAGCCTCACCCTGCGCCCGACCGGGGCCTGACGCGTTCGGGGGCAGCACGGCGCACCGGGCCCGCTGCGGGTGCGGCGGCCCGGCGCCGAGGGCAGAGTGGAGCGCATGAGCGAGCCGTACTCCTACACCGCCCGGACGAGCGACCCCCAGCCCGCGGACCCGCAGCTGGACCCGCTGGACGACCCGGACCTGCGCCAGGAGGACACCTCGATCGACGCCGGCCCCGACGACGGGGACGAGCTGGGCGCCCTGCGCACCGACACCCTCCTGCACGACGCGGACGACGACACGTACGACACGGGCCGCCAGGTGAGCCACGCCACCGAGGAGCTCATGAGCGACGACGTCGACCCGGACAACGAGACGATCGACGAGCGGGTGACGCAGGAGGAGCCGGACGAGGCGGGCGGCGGCGGGCACCTCGGGCTCGGCGACCACGTCGCGGCCGCCGACGCCGAGGACCCCGAGCGCCTCTGAGCGCCGTCACCACGTGCGAGAGCCGCCGTCCCCGCAGGGGCACGGCGGCTCTCGCACGCGGTGGGCGCCCGGTGCGTCAGGGCAGCGAGGCGACCAGCTCGCTCAGCTGCACGCGCGGGCCGGTGTAGAACGGCACCTCCTCGCGCACGTGACGGCGGGCCTCGGTGTTCCGCAGGTCGCGCATCAGGTCCACGATGCGGTGCAGGTCGTCGGCCTCGAAGGCCAGCAGCCACTCGTAGTCGCCCAGCGCGAACGCGGAGACGGTGTTGGCGCGCACGTCCTCGTAGGGGCGGGCTGCCAGGCCGTGGTCGCGCAGCATCTTGCGGCGCTCGTCGTCCGGCAGCAGGTACCAGTCGTAGGAGCGCACGAACGGGTACACGCACAGGTAGTCGCGGGCGCGCTCGCCGGCCATGAAGGCCGGCACGTGGCCGCGGTTGAACTCCGCCGGTCGGTGCAGGCCGACCTGGGACCACACCGGGGCCAGGTGCCGGCCCAGCCGGGTGGTGCGCAGCCGGCGGTACGCCTCCTGCACGAGCTCGACGGTCTCCGCGTACCACCAGACCATGACGTCGGCGTCGGCGCGCAGGCCGGCGACGTCGTAGAGGCCGCGGACCGTCAGGCCCTTGCCGGCGAGCTCGTCGAGCAGCGCCTGCACCTCGGCGGCCAGCTCGGCGCGGTCGGCGTCGCCGAGGGTGTCGCGCACCGCGAACACCGACCACATGGTGTACGCGATGGTGTTGTTGATCTCCTCGGCGCTGGTGCGCACGGCGGCCGGCGCCGCGGCGTTCGGGGTCTCCTGGCTCATGCCCCCATCGTCCACCCGCGCCGCCCCCGGCCCGGACCGGGGCCGGGTGAGCGGCGTCACTCCACCGGGGCGGGCAGCACCTCGTCCGCGGCGCGGGCGGCGGCGGCCACGCAGGCCGGCACGCCCACCCCGTCCAGGACGGCGCCGGCCAGGGCCAGCCCTCCGGCCGCGGCGACCGCGGCACGCGCCCGGTCGACCCGGTCGCGGTGTCCGACGGCGTACTGCGGCAGGCCGTCGGCCCAGCGCACCACCGCCGAGCCCGTCGGGTGCAGCTCGCGGCCCAGCAGGGTCGAGGCGTCGGCGGTGGCCCAGCGCAGCACGTCGGCGTCGTCGGCGTCGAGGGCCTCGTGCTCGCCGGCGCGGCCGAGGGAGACCCGCAGCACCCGAACGTCGGGGCGCTGGGCGGCCACCCAGTCCCACTTGTTGGCCGACAGGGTCAGTGCCTTGACGCGCAGGCCCGCGGCGGCGGCCTCCACGGGGGGCACGAGCACCCCGGATCCGGTCAGGCCGGCCAGCTCGGCGGTGGGCACGGCGAGCGCCGCGATGACCATGCCGGCGGTCTCGACGGCGCCCAGCTCGGCGGCGGCGCCGGGCACGGCGGCACGCAGCAGTGCCGCGGCGACCGGAGCGGGCACGGCCAGGACGACGGCGTCGGCGGTGCGGGTGCCGCCGGGGGTGCCGACGCGCCAGCCACCTGCCGGGTCGCGTTCCAGGGCGGTGACGGGGCTGCCGGTGCGCACGGTGGCCCCGGCGGCGGTGAGGGCCGCGGTGAGCGCCTCGGGCAGGCGGGCCACCCCGCCGGTGACGCCGGCGAAGACGGGTCCGGCGTCGGCGGGCCGTGCGGCGGCGATCGCGCGAACGGCGGCCAGCAGGGAGCCGCCGCGGCAGGCGTGCTCCCACAGGACCGGGACGGTGGCACGCAGGGAGAGCCGGTCGGCGTGCCCGGCGTAGACCCCGCCGAGGAGGGGCTCGACGAGGCGGTCGACGACCTCGCGGCCGACGCGGCCGGCGACGTAGTCGGCGACGGCGACGTCGTGCTCCAGCGGCGGGGCGGGCAGGTCCTCCTCGGCGCGCACGCGCTCGACGGCGGCGGGGCCCAGCAGCCCGGCGACCTGCTCGGCGGAGCCGGGCACGCCCATGAGGGTGCCGGCGGGCAGCCGGTGCAGGGTGCCGTGCGAGCGCACGGCGGCCGCGGCGGTCGCCGGGTGCACGAGGTCCTCGCCGAGCCCGGCGGCGCGCACCAGGTCCACCGCCTCGGGGCGCCGGGCGAGGACGGACTCCGCGCCGAGGTCGACGACGACGCCGCCGACCTCGGCGCGCTGGAGCACCCCGCCGGTGCGGGGCGAGGCCTCGAGCACCTCCACGTCGGCGCCGCGGTGCAGCAGCCGGCGCGCGGCGGCGAGGCCGCTGATGCCGCCGCCGACCACCACGACGCGGGGGCGCGGGGCGGCCGGCGCGCTCACTCGGCGCCGTCCCCGGCGCGGTCGTCTGCGCGGTCCCCGGCGCCGCGCCAGGCGTGCACCTCGTCGACGACGCGGGCCAGGACGCCCGGGTCGGCCGAGGGCGGCACCCCGTGGCCGAGGTTGAAGACGTGCCCGGCGCCGGCGCGCTCACCGGCGGCCAGCACGCGGTGCACCTCGCCGCGCAGCACGTCCCAGGGGGCGGACAGCAGCGCGGGGTCGAGGTTGCCCTGCACGGCCACCGGCCGGCCGGCGCCGGCGCGCCCGCGGGCCGCGCCGACGTCCAGCGGCACCCGGAAGTCCACGCCGAGCACGTCGACACCGCCGTCCACGGCGGCCATCGCGCCGAGCAGCTCCCCCGTGCCGGTGCCGAAGTGGGTGCGCGGCACGCCCAGGTCGGCGACGGCACTCAGAGCTGCCGCGGAGTGCGGCGCCACGTGCCGCTCGTAGTCGGCCAGGGACAGCGAGCCGACCCATGAGTCGAACAGCTGCACGGCGGAGGCGCCGGCGAGGACCTGCGCGCGCAGGAACGCGCCGGCGATCCGCGCCAGGCGCGCGGCCAGGTCGTGCCACAGCTGCGGGTCTGCGTGCATGAGGGCCTTGGTGCGCAGCAGGTCCCGGGAGGGCCCGCCCTCGACCAGGTAGCTGGCCAGGGTGAAGGGGGCGCCGGCGAAGCCGATGAGGGGGGTGCCGGTGGCGCGCAGCTGCTCCACGGTGAGGCGGACGGCGTCGGTGACGTGCTGCAGCTGCTCGGGCGCCAGCTCCGGCACGCGGTCCAGGTCGGCGCGGGTGCGCACCGGCTCGGCGATGACGGGCCCGGTGCCGGGCACGATCTCCACCCCGACGCCGGCGGCCTCCAGGGGCACCACGATGTCGGAGTAGAAGATCGCCGCGTCCACGCCGTAGCGGCGCACGGGCTGCAGGGTGATCTCGGCGACCAGCTCGGGGCGCCGGCAGGACTCCAGCATCGTGGTGCCCTCGCGCACCGCGCGGTACTCCGGCAGGGAGCGGCCGGCCTGGCGCATGAACCACACCGGGGTGCGCGCGGGGCGCAGGCCGCGGGCGACGTCGCCGCGCGCGACCAGCAGGTACGGCGCGTCGCGCAGGTGCTCCTCGTGCGGTGCGCCCGGGGCGGTGGTGGGGGCGGCGGGGGCGTCAGCGGGTCCAGGCACGACCCCGATCGTCGCACGGCGCGCCGCGCCCGCCGCCGGGCCCCGCGTCCCTAGTCTCACCAACCGTGACGCTCTCCCGAGTGCCCGGCGCGGCCCGCGACGGCACGGGCCCCGACGCCTTCGAGCGCGCCGTGCGCGCGCTGCGCGAGGTGCGGCTCCGGGCGGACGTGGCGCTGAGCGAGGTGCCGGCGCCGGCGCGGATCGCCCCGCACGCGGTGGCGCTGGCCGGGGACGTCGTGGTCGACGGCGAGGAGCTGGCCACGGGGCGCTTCATCCTGCTGCACGACCCGTCGGCCCCTCCGGAGTGGGAGGGGACGTTCCGCGTCGTCACGTACGCGCGGGCGGACCTGGAGGCGGAGCTGGGCGCGGACCCCATGCTGGGGCAGGTCGGCTGGAGCTGGCTGGAGGAGGGGCTGCGCGAGAACGGCGCGCGCGCCGCCGGGGTGGGCGGGACCGTCACGCGGGTGCTCTCGGAGGGGTACGGGGCGCTGGCGGAGCGGCCGCCGTCGGTGGACGTGGAGCTGCGCGCCTCCTGGACGCCGCTGCCGGAGGAGGACCCGGGGGGTGACGGGCCGCCGTTCGACGTGGCCGCGCACCTGCTCGCCTGGGGCGTGCTGCTGTGCACGGTGGCCGGGCTGCCGCCGCTGCCGGAGGGCGTCACCGCCCTGCCGCGCTCCCCGCGCTGAGGCGCGGCTCCCCCGCGGCGCGCAACGGCCGCGCCCGGGCGGTCAAGTCCGCACCGGTTCGGGCCGATCACCTCCTCAGTGAGGCGTACCGCAGGAGGCGGGCGCCCAGTTCCTGCAGGAGGACGACGGTGACTGCGCTCGTCGAACGCCCCGGGATGGCCGTCCCGTCACGCCTCGGCCGCTTCGCCGCCCTGGTGGCGGTCGCCGACCCCGTCGTGCGGGAGTCCGTGACCCGGACCCTGCGCATGCTGGGTGCGGTGAACGTCGAGCACGCCGGCAGCGTGGCCCAGGCCCGCGCCATGGCGCGCACCGGCCCCCGCGCGCTGTTCATCGCCGACGCCGGGCTGCCGGACGGCTCCGGCGCCCAGCTCGTCTCGGAGCTGCGCGCGGCGGGCTGGAACCGCTGCGTGGTGCTGTCCAGCAACGCGGACCCGTTCGCGGTGCGCGGCGCGGTGGCCGCGGGCGTGCGCTGCTACCTGGTGACGACCCGCCCCGAGGGCACGGGCTTCGAGGGCCGTGCCGGCGAGGCGGGCGTGGACAGCCTGTCCGAGCGCGAGGTCGAGGTGCTGCAGCACGTCGCCGACGGCCGCTCGAACAAGGACACCGGCGCGCTGCTGGGCCTGTCGGCGCTGACGGTGAAGAGCCACCTGGCGCGCATCGCGCGCAAGCTCGGCACGGGCGACCGCGCCGAGATGGTCGCCATCACCCTGCGGGCCGGCGTCATCCACTGACCCCACCGAGCCGCGACCCGACGGGTCACGCCCCGCTGCGCGCCGCAGGTCCGGGCCGACGGGGCGCAGCGGCCGGTGACGCCGCGCCGACCGGTCGTGCCCCTGCGCACCCTCCGGTGCCTGCGGCACGTACGGTGGGGCCCGTGCCGACCAGGAGGGGACAGCCAGAGGACCAGCCGCCGGCGGAGGCGGGCGCGGACACCGCGACCGGGGCCACCGCCGTCGAGCTGCCGCTGCTGAACGCCCCGGCCGGTGGGCTGCCGCCCGTCGTGACCGACGAGGCCGGCCTGGCCGCCGTGGTGGCCGCGATGACCGCCGGCACGGGCCCGGTGGCCGTGGACGCCGAGCGCGCCTCGGGCTACCGCTACGGCCAGCGCGCGTTCCTCGTGCAGCTGCGCCGCGCCGGTGCCGGCACCGCCCTGATCGACCCCACCGGACTGCCGGACCTGTCGGCGCTGGGCGACGCCCTCGCCGGCGCGGAGTGGGTGCTGCACGCCGCGAGCCAGGACCTGCCGTGCCTGGCGGAGCTGGGGATGCGCCCCACGACCCTGTTCGACACCGAGCTGGGCTCGCGGCTGGCGGGCCTGCCCCGGGTGGGCCTCGGCGCGGTGGTGGAGGAGCTGCTGGGCCTGCGGCTGGCGAAGGAGCACTCGGCGGTGGACTGGTCCACCCGCCCGCTGCCCGAGCCCTGGCTGACGTACGCGGCGCTGGACGTGGAGGTCCTCGTCCAGGTGCGCGACGCCCTCGCCGAGCGCCTGGCCGAGCAGGGCAAGCTGCAGTGGGCCCTGCAGGAGTTCGCCGCGGTCGCCGCCGCCCCGCTGCCGGCACCGCCGGCCGAGCCGTGGCGCCGGGTGTCGGGCCTGCACGCGGTGCGCTCGCGCCGGCAGCTGGCCGTGGTGCGCGAGCTGTGGCTGGCGCGCGACGCCGAGGCCCGCCGTCGCGACACCTCCCCGGGCCGGCTGCTGCCGGACTCCGCGATCGTGGCCGCCGCCCGCGCCCTGCCTCGCTCGCCGCAGGCGCTGGCCGCCACGGGCGGCTTCACGGGGCGCGCCTCGCGCAGCAGGCTGGAGGTGTGGGCCGCGGCCGTGGCCCGCGGCCTGGAGCTGCCGGACGCCCAGCTGCCGCAGCAGGCGGTTCGCGGCGACGGGCCCCCGCCGCCGCGGGCCTGGGCCGCCAAGCACCCCGAGGCCGCCGCGCGGTTGGCCGCCGCGCGCGCCGCGGTGACCGCGATCGCGGACCGGCACGCCGTGCCGGTGGAGAACCTGCTGCAGCCGGACTCGCTGAGGCGCCTGGCGTGGCAGCCGCCGCAGCCGCTGGACAGCGCCTCCGTCGCGCAGGCGCTGCGCGAGCGGGGCGCCCGCCCCTGGCAGGTGGAGCTGGTGGCGGCGGAGCTGACCACCGCGCTCGCCGAGGCCCGGGTCCCGGAGGCCGTCGAGGAGCCCGAGGAGCCCGCTCCGCCGGCGACGACCCCGGGGGCGGCGCAGGTGCCCGCGCCCGGCCGCTGAGCCGAGACGGCGGTCCCACCAGCTGGACCTCCTCGTCTTGCCGCTGCCGCGAGGCTGCGGGACGCTGGAGCGCACGGTGTCGACGACGCGCCGGTGTCGAGGGGTGGAGGTGGGCGGTGGAGCGCCTCACGCTGGACGAGCAGCTGTCCGCGGCGGCCATGGCACGCCACTGGGTGTGCGAGCAGTGCCCCAGCGAGCACCTCCCGGAGGCGCGGCGCTGGATCGCCGAGCTGCTGACCAGCGAGCTGGTCTCCAACGCGCTCGAGCACGGCCGTGGCCCGGTGGTGCTGACGCTGACCCACGACGCGGAGGGCATCGTCGTGGGGATCTCCGACGGGGAGGCGAAGGGCCCGGCGCTGCGCACGCAGCTGCCGGGGGCCACCGAGGGGCGCGGCATCGCCCTGGTGGACGCCCTGTCCACCACGTGGGGCGTCTACCGCAGCCGGCAGGCGGAGGCGGCCGGGGGCCCGTCGGGCGGGGTGGACGCGGCGGTCAGCTGGCCGCAGCCCGACGAGGACGACACCCGGCAGGCCACGGCGGCGGGCAAGACGGTCTGGTTCCACCTGGCGACCGGCTGACCCCGGCCGCGCTGCCCGGCTCACACCTCCCGCGCGACCGGCGGGCGCGCAGCGTCGGGCGCCGCGTCCGGCCGGAGCGACCACGTGACCCGTTCGGAGCAACGGGGCCCGGTGCGGCGGGGCGCCACCGCGGCCATCGCCTACGGTCACGGACGTGAGCCACGGTCAGCCGCCACCCGTCCGGGCGTTCCTGCGGCGCTGCGTGTTGGCGGTGTGCGTCCTCGACGAGGTGGACGTGGACCCCGACGACACCGGCGTGCACGTGCCCGGCTGCGCACCGCTGGGGTGGGACGAGGTCGCCGCGGCGGCCGGCGTCGCCCCCGGCTCCCCCGCACCGACCGGGAGCGGCGAGCCCGGCGCCGCGGCCCGCTCGCGGGGGGGGGGGGGGGGGGGGGGGGGGGCGGGGGGGGGGGGGGGCGGGGGGGGGGGGGGGGGGGGGGGGGGGGGGGGGGGGGGGGGGGGGGGGGGGGGGGGGGGGGGGGGGGGGGGGGGGGGGGGGGGGGGGGGGGGGGGGGGGGGGGGGG
>NZ_JBJLRI010000062.1:0-24701 GCF_050871405.1 Kineococcus esterisolvens | reverse complement strand
CCCCCCCCCCCCCCCCCCCCCCCCCCCCCCCCCCCCCCCCCCCCCCCCCCCCCCCCCCCCCCCCCCCCCCCCCCCCCCCCCCCCCCCCCCCCCCCCCCCCCCCCCCCCCCCCCGCGGTGCCGCAGCAGCGTCAGGGCGTGGCGTCCGCGCCCGTCGCTCCCGCGAGCGCCTCCTGCGCGGCCGTGGCCGACTCCACCGCCGCCCGCAGCCGGTCCTGCGCCTCCCCGTACGCCGCGAAGTCCTGCTGCGCCAGCGCCGTCGCCGAGTCCTGGATGGCGGTGCGGGCGGCCTCCAGGGCCGTCTGCAGCTGGACCTGCGGGTCGCCGTCCACCGGCACCGGGCTGCCCGGCGACGGGCTGGCCGTCGGCTCCGGCGACGGCCCGCCGTCCTGGGCGGGCGTCTCGTCGACGGGCGCGACGCCCTCGTCGCCGGCGGTCGCGCCGGAGTCCCCGCCGAACACGTCGTCCAGCGCGGCGTCCAGCGTGTCGGCGATGGCGATCTGGTCGCCGAACACCGCCACCACCTTGCGCAGCTGCGGGAAGGCGTTCTCGCCGGTGCTGCGCGCGTAGATCGGCTCCACGTACAGCAGCCCGCCGCCCACGGGCAGCGTCAGCAGGTTGCCGTAGATGACCTCCGAGCCCTGGCCGAGGCTCAGCAGTCGCACCTGCTCGGCGACCGCCGCGTTGGACTGGATGTCGTTCTGGATCTGCACCGGGCCGGCGATGACGGACGACTGCGGCAGCTCCAGCAGGCGGATCGTGCCGTAGCCGTCGCTCTTCTCCCCGGCCGTGGTGCCCGCGTCGGAGTCCACCGCCGCGAAGCCCGTGATGATCTGGCTGCTGGCGCCGCGGTTGTTCGAGGTCGGCACGTACGTCGTGGTGAGGCTGAACGCCGGGTCGTCCTGGCCGGGCATCTCCAGGGTCAGGTAGTACGGCGGCTGCGCCGGGCGCTGCTGGCCCTCGGGCACCTCGGAGGTCGGGTCGGCCGGCACCTGCCAGAAGTCCTGCCCCGTGAGGAAGGAACGCGGGTCGGTGACGTGGTAGCGGGCCAGCACCTCGCGCTGCACCTTGAACATGTCCTGCGGGTAGCGCAGGTGGCCCATCAGGGAGCCGCTGATCTCCGACAGCGGCTGCACCGCGCCGGGGAACGCGTTCATCCAGGCCTGCAGCACCGGGTCGCTGTCGTCCCACTCGTACAGCGTCACCTCGCCCGAGTAGGCGTCCACGGTCGCCTTCACCGAGTTGCGCACGTAGTTCACCGTGCGGTCCTGCAGCGCCTGCACGCTCTGCGTCTGCGTCAGGGAGTCCACCGTCACCTCGCCCAGCCGGGTCGTCGAGGAGTACGGGAAGGACGCCGACGTGGTGTAGGCGTCGAGGATCCACAGGACCCGCCCGTCCACGACGGCCGGGTAGGCGTCGCCGTCCAGGGTCAGCCACGGCGCGACCTTCTCCACCCGCTCGCGCGGGGTGCGGTCGTACAGGATGCGCGAGTCCGGGTTGACCTGGTCGGACAGCAGGATGTTCTGGTCGGCGAACTTCAGCGCGTAGATCGCCTTGCGCAGCAGCCCGCCCACGGGCACGCCGCCCTCACCGGTGTACGTGGTGCGCGCGTAGCCCTCCGGGGAGTTGTCCGGGTAGTCGATCTCCACCGGGTCGCCGCCGCCGACGATCGAGTAGTCCTCGGTCTGCTCACCGAAGTAGATGCGCGGCTCGTAGTCGCCCAGCTGGCCCGTCGAGGGGATGTTGGCCTCGAAGTACGACGGGCGGCCGTCGGGAGCGCGCTCGTTGCCGCGGGCCGCGACGACGCCGTAGCCGTGGGTGTAGACGGTGTGCAGGTTGACCCAGGTGCGCTGCGAGTCGCTGAGGCCGTCGAGGTTCAGCTCGCGGGCCGCGATCACGGTGTCCTGCGTGCTGCCGTCCTCGTCGAGCCGGTAGCGGTCCACGTCCAGCGGGTCGGGGAAGGCGTAGTAGTTGCGCTGCCCCTGGGTCTGGCGGAACGCCGTGGACACGACGTTGGGGTCCAGCAGCCGGATGCCGGGGATGGTCTCGGCGTCCCGCTGCAGCTGGCCGGGCGTCACGGTCGTGTCGGGCTGGTAGTCGGTGGTCTCCGTGTCCGCGAGGTCGTAGGCGTCACGGGTGGCCTCGATGTTCTTGCCGACGAACTCGGCCTCCAGCGCCTGCCGGTTGGGGTTGACCTGGAAGCGCTGCACCGCCCACGGGTAGATGCCGCCGACCGCGATCGCGCTGACCACCAGCAGGCCGGTGCCGATGGCCGGCAGCCGCCAGGAGGCACCCGCCGCGGCCGCCACGAACAGCAGCGCGACGACCACCGCGACGATCGCCAGGATCGCCTTGGCCGGCAGCACCGCGTGCACGTCGGTGTAGGACGGGCCCACCAGGTCGTCGATGCGGATGTTGTCCGACTCGCTGACCATGACCTCGTAGCGGTCCAGCCAGTAGCCCGCCCCGCGCAGCAGCAGGAACAGGGCCGCCAGCACCGCCAGGTGGATGCGGGCCTCGCGCGTGGTGCGCGGGCCACCGCCGGACAGCCGCAGGCCCCCGTACAGGTAGTGGGTCGCCAGGGCCGCCAGGCCGGCCAGCACCACCGCCGCCGACAGGAAGCTCACCAGGAACCCCAGCCACGGCAGGGTGAAGACGTAGAAGCCCTGGTCCAGCCCGAACTGCTCGTCGACCGCCCCGAACTCGGTGCGGTTCCACCACAGCAGCAGGGACTCCCAGCGGCTCATCGCCACCGACCCGCCGAACAGGGCCGCGGCCACCGACAGCACCACCACGACCAGACGGCGCAGCGGCTCCAGCGACTCGCGGTAGCGGTCGAGGCCGGCCTGCTCGGTGGAGATCGGCGCGTACACGGGGCGCGTGCGGTACCCCAGCGTCAGCGACAGGGCGACCGCCCCGCCCAGCAGCGCGGCACCGGCCACGAACAGGGCCAGCTGCAGCCACAGCTTCGTGGTGAAGGTGGACAGGAAGCCCAGCTGGCCGAACCACCACACGTCGGTGGCGATGCGGGCGCCGATGACGACGGCCACGACCAGGGCGGCCAGGACCAGCACCGTGGGCAGGGCGGCGCCGCGGCGCCGTCGCCGCAGCACCGGCCGCGCGGGGCGACGAGGAGGGAAGCTCACGAGCAGGCAACTTACAAGCCGCCGCCCGGGTGCCCGACACACCGGATCGTGACCTCTTCGTTGCACGCCGCACCCGTGCTGCGGCGGTCGTGCCACCATCGGGGCCGTGAACGAGCCCGACCCGACCACCTCGACCGCCCCCCCGATCCCGCCCTCCAGCTCCCTGTGGCGCACGGTCGCCGAGATCGAGCGCTACGTCGCCGGTGACGGCTGGGGCGCTCCCCTGCGGCTGTTCGCGCTCGTCCGCACCGCCGACGCCCTGGACCGCGACCCGCAGCTGGCCCAGCGCCTGCCCGAGCACGTCGTCGCCGAGGCGCGCGCCGACACCGGCCACCTGACGTCCGTCGAGCAGGACGGCCTGCCCGACGTCGCCGACCTCGACGAGCTGCTGGGGCAGCTGGCCTGGCCCGCCGGCGTCGACGGCGCCGCGCTCGTCGTGGAGCGCCTCCTCGTGCCGCCGGACGCCGAGGCCGAGGTGCGCGCCGCCACCCCCGCCGACGACGAGGAGGCGCGCGCGGCCGCGCTGGCGGCGCACCCGCTGGCCGAGGACGTGCGCATCGCCGTGGGCGTGCTGCGCGACGGCAGCCACGAGTGCGCCGTGCGCTCGCGCTCCAAGGACTCCGACGGGGAGGTGGCCACCGGCGCCGACCTGGTGCCGGGCCTGGTCAGCGCGCTGCAGGCGACCCTGCAGGACTGAGCCCGCCGGGCGGGGTCAGCCCGCCGCCACCTCGTCGCAGGTCGCCACCTCGTCGCCGCGGCCCCCGCCGATGGCCTCCACCGCCTCGCGGGCATCGTGCAGCGTGGTCACGCCCACCACCGTGATGCCCGGGGGTGTCGTCCCGGCCACCTCCCCGCACTCCCGGGCGGGGGCGAGGAACCACGTCGCCCCCGCCCGGCGCGCACCGATCACCTTCTGCCGCAGGCCGCCGATGGGCAGGACGGTGCCGTCCGCGGCGATCGCACCCGTCCCCGCGACGTGCTCACCCCCCGTCAGGGCGCCGGGGGTCAGCAGGTCCACCACCGCGAGCGCGAACACCGTGCCCGCGCTGGGACCCCCGATGTCGTCGATGGCGATGTCCACGTCCACCGGGGAGTCGTACTCGACGTCCGGGACGATCCCCAGCAGCGTCCGGCCCTCCGGCGCGTAGGTGCGCGTGGTGACCTCGATGTCCTCGCCGCCGCGGGACAGGCCCAGGCGCACCTCGGCGCCGCCCGGCAGGGCCTCCACCGCCGCCTTCAGCTCGTCGAAGCCGGCCACCTCCACGCCGTCCACGGACGTGATGACGTCACCCGGGCGCAGCACGTCCGAGGCCGGGGCCGCGGGGGTGACCTCCTGCACGCGCCGGGTGGTGGTGGCGCTGACCTCGATGCCGAGCTCGGTCAGGGCCGCCACCACGGCGGCCTCCTGCGAGCCCGCCATCTCCGCGGCGCTGAGCGCGTCCGCCTCCTCCCGGGAGGTGAGCGGGGAGTAGTACAGCTCCCGGGGCACCACGGACACCTGCGGGTCGCGCCAGGCGAGCAGCACCTCCCACAGCGACTGCTCCAGCCCGGGGCCGCCGCGCAGCGACACCGTGGTCAGGTCCAGCCGGCCCTCGGTGGGGTACGTGGGCGCACCGGAGACCTCCACGAGCACCTCCTCGCCCGCCCCCTCGTCCCCGGCCTGCCCGCCGTCCACGGCCGGCTCGGCCAGGACGTCGCGCACCGGGCCCGGGCTCAGGCTCACGTAGGGCACGTCGAGCACACCCACCAGGGCGACCAGGGCCACCGCGCAGAAGGAGGAGGCGGCCAGCAGCGCTGCGCGCGACGAGGAGGGCCGCTGCGGCCCGTGCCCGGTGTCGGGCGGGTCCTGCGCGGGCGGCGTCGCTGGCGGCACCCGAGCACCCTACGGCCCGTCCGCGGGGCGTTCGCCGCGGGCGATCAGGGGGGCCGCGGCGGAACCACGGCGGGCGGCCGCTCGTCGCTCCACGGACGGGAGGGCCAGAATGGGTCCGCACCCGGCGGACGATGCGGAGGATCACCGTGGACCAGCGAGGCGACGAGGAGCCCCAGGGCCCCGAGGACGGCCGGGACCGAGACCCCCGCAAGGCCGGGGACGGCTCGGCCGGCGGCGAGCCCGAGCGCGGCGAGGCGGGCCAGCCCGGCTTCCGGCCCTCGGGCACACCCGGCAAGCAGCCCGGCCAGGGGGGCAGCGGCAACCCGCTGGAGGACCTGTTGGGCCCCCTGCTGGGCGGGCTCGGCGGCCAGGGCGGCGGTGCCGCCGGCGGCCAGGGCGGGATCCCCGGGTTCCCCGGGTTCCCGGGCGGCATCCCCGGACTGGGCGAGGGCGGGCTCGACCCGGCCCTCATGGGGCAGGTCCTGGCCCAGCTGCAGAAGTTCCTGTCCACCCCCGGCGACGCCCCGGTCAACTGGGACGTCGCCCACGACCTCGCCCGGCAGGCCGCCGCGCAGGCCGGCGACCCCACCCCCGGGGCCGCCGAGCGCCGCGCGGTCGAGGACGCGTTGCGCGTGGCCGACCTGTGGCTCGACGGCGTGACCGACGTCGAGCAGGCCCCCACCACCGCCGAGGCGTGGAGCCGCGCCGAGTGGGTGGAGCGCACCATGCCGGTGTGGCGTCAGCTCGTGGAGCCGGTCGCCACGAACGTCGCCGACGCCATGGGCGAGGCCATGGCCGCCCAGGCCCCGCCGGAGATGGCGGCGATGCTCGGCTCGGCGGGGGCGATGCTGCGCCAGGTGGGCGGTGGCGTCTTCGGCATGCAGGTCGGGCAGGCCGTCGGCACCCTCGCCGGCGAGGTCCTCAGCACCACCGACATCGGGCTGCCGCTGGCACCCAGCGGGCGCGCCGCGCTGCTGCCGGCGGGGGTCGCGGCGTTCGCCGAGGGGCTGGAGGTGCCCCTGGACGAGGTGCGCCGCTACCTGGCGCTGCGCGAGGCCGCCCACCAGCGCCTGTTCGCGCACGTGCCGTGGTTGCGCGGGCACCTGCTGGGCAGCGTGGAGTCCTTCGCCCGAGGCATCTCCGTGGACGCCGAGCGCATCGCCGAGGCCGCCCGCTCGGTGGACCCGACGAACCCCGAGTCGCTGCAGGAGGCGCTCGGCTCGGGCATCTTCGAGCCCGAGAGCACCCCGCAGCAGAAGGCCGCCCTGGCGCGGCTGGAGACCGCCCTGGCCCTCGTCGAGGGCTGGGTCGACCACGTCAGCGACGAGGCCGCCGGGCGGGTGCTGCCGCACGCGGCGGCGCTGCGCGAGACGGTGCGCCGCCGCCGCGCCACCGGTGGTCCCGCCGAGCACGCCTTCGCGGTGCTCGTGGGCCTGGAGCTGCGCCCGCGGCGTGCCCGCGAGGCCACGGCCCTGTGGGAGCAGCTGCTGGCCAGCGGCGGCGCCGCCGCCCGCGACGCCGTGTGGGACCACCCCGACCTGCTACCCACCGCCGAGGACCTCGACGACGCCGCCGCGTTCGTCGAGCGCCGCCTCGAGCGCGGGCCCCGGAAGGACGAGGACGCCATGGACGCCGCGCTGCGCGACCTGCTGGACGGCGGCGCTCCCGGGACCGGCGCAGGCAGTGAGCAGGGCCCGGACGAGCAGGGCCCCGACGAGCAGGGCCCCGACGAGCAGGGCGACGGGCCCACCCAGGGGGGTCCCGGGCGCTGAGGACCGCGGTCCCGCCTCAGCCCGTGCTGCGGGCGGGACCGCGGCCGACCGCGTCGTCCGCGTCGGACCGCACCGTCCCACCGGCGGGCTCCTCGGGCGCGTCGTCGGCCTCGGCTTCGGGATCGCGCCCGGCGACGTGGTCCAGTCCCGCCAGGAAGCCGCGGGCCCGTTCCGTGCGCGGGTAGGACTCCAGCAACTGCCAGAACGACCGCGAGTGGGTGGGCACCAGCAGGTGCGCCAGCTCGTGCAGCAGCACGTAGTCGAGCACCCAGCCGGGCAGGCCCTGCAGCCGGGTGGACAGCCGGATGCTCGCGTCGGCGGGGGTGCACGAGCCCCAGCGGTGCTGCTGGTTGTCCACCCACGTCACCGACGCGGGCCTCGCCAGGTCGTCCAGGTGGCGGCGCGAGAGCTCCCGCGCGCGCTCCAGCAGGTCGTCCTCGGCAGGGTTGCGGCGGCGGTCCGCCGCATCCAGCCGCGAGACCATGCGCTCGACCCACTCGCGCTCCTCCGCCCGGGAGAAGCGGGCCGGGATCAGCACGACCGTGCGCTCGCCGTCGCGGTAGGCGGACACCGTGCGCGAGCGCCGGCGGCTGCGCCGGACGTCGACGGGCGGGCTCGCGCCCGTGGACGGCTCGACGGAGCGGCCGGCGCCGCCCGTGACCGTGACCACGGCGCCGTCGGCTGGCCCCGCCTGGTCGGCCCTCATCCGGGCAAGGTACCGTGCGCGCCCCGCGCTGGGGAGGGGTTCGGCCCCGCGGCCGGGCGCCGACGCGCCCCGCGGGCCCGCTGGGGGCACGATGCCCGGGAGCCGCCGGACAGCCCGGTGGCCGGCGAGGTACCCGAGGAGGCGCACCGTGGCCGACACCTACCAGGGCGAGTTCTACTGCGTGAAGTGCAAGGAGAAGCGGCAGGCCGAGGGCCAGGTCGTGGAGACGAACGGGCGCCGGATGGCCAAGGGGCAGTGCCCGGTGTGCGGCACGAACCTGAACCGCATCCTCGGCAAGGCCTCCTGAGGCGGGCTCCCCGACCCGCGGCGGGCCGCCGGGCGTCGGGCGCCGGCGGGCAGGGGGCTGTGGACGACGCGGGCCGGGGCCGGGCGCGCTGCGGCAGGGTGTGCGCGTGCCCGCCGGTCCCGTCAGCAGCCCCCTGGGCCTCCCCCTCGCCCGTCGCCCCGGCGGCCGGCTGCAGGTGGGGTCCTCACCTCGCAGCGGCGGCGTCGCCGGCCCCTTCGCGGAGGCCGACCTGGCGGCGCTGCTCTCCCGGGAGGGCCCCGGCACCGGCACCTCGGCACAGCGCGCCCAGCGGGTGCTCGACGACCTCGTGAGCGTCGGTGCCGTGCCGGCGGGCCGGGTCCGCTCGGGCGCCGAGGCGCTGGCCGCGACACCGGCCACCGCGGCGTGGGGCCCCGACGCGCTGGCGTGGGCGGCGTACGACCCCTCGGGGCCGGTGGCGGCCGAGCGCCTGCGGGTCCGACGCTCCGCGGTGGTGGCGGTCGTGGGGTGCGGACGCACCGGAGCGGCCCTGCTGCCGGTGCTGGCGGCCGCCGGCGTAGGGGGGTTGCTGGCGCAGGACCCCGCCCCCGTGACGGCCGGTGACACCGGGCCGGTGGGCGCCCGGCCCGAGGAGGTGGGACTGGCGCGCGGGGCGGTCGCGCTGAACCGCGCCCGGCGGCTCGCCGAGCGGCTGCACCCGGTGCCGGGGGTGCCCGGGGCCGAGCCGGCCCGCGCGGACCTCGTCGTGCTCGTGGACCACCACGCCGCGGACGCCGTCGCGGCGGACGGCCTGGTGGCCGAGGGGGTGCCGCACCTGTCGGTCGTGCTGCGCGACACCGACGCGCTCGTCGGGCCGCTGGTGCTGCCGGGGGCGACACCGTGCCTGCGCTGCCTGGACCTGCACCGCACCGACGCGGACCCCGGCTGGCCGGGTGTGCGGGACCGGTTCGCAGCGGCGGCGGGCGGGGCCGTGGAGGAGACCGCGACGGCCGCGGCGCTCGCGGGGCTCGCGGCGCTGCAGGTGCTGGCGCACCTGGACGGCGCCCGGCCCGCAGCGCTCGGCACGACGCTGGAGCTGCTGCTGCCCGAGGGGGTGGTGCAGCAGCGACGGTGGTCGCCGCACCCGCAGTGCGGGTGCCTGGACCTGCCGGTGGCGGAACCCGTGCCCCGCTGAGGTCAGCGGGGCACGGGGGCGGCGCTCACGCGGGCGCGGAACGCCCCGCGCCGGCCGTCGCCGCGGCCAGGGCCAGCTCGGCCCGGACGGCGAGCCGCTCGGCGCGTCGGGCGGCCACCTCGGCCCGCCGCCGCGCCCGCAGCGCCCGCACGACGCGGGAACGCTCGGCCGTGCGGTGCGCCTCGGCGAGGCGTTCCCGGAACAGGGCTTCCTCGACGTACGACACTTCGTCCCTCCTGGGGCTCACGAGATCTCCTGGGCTGCTGATCGACGGGTTCACGCGGCGACGGGGTGCTTGCGCGGGCGGCCGCGCGGGCGCTTGCGGGGCACGACGACACCGGCCAGGACGAGCTGGCCGCCCCACACCCCCCACGGCTCGCCGCGCTCCAGGGCGCCTGCGAGGCAGGCGTTGCGCAGCGGGCAATCGGTGCACAGCGCTTTGGCCAGCTCCACGTCGGCCGGCGACTCGGCGAACCAGAGCTCGGAGTCGTAGCGTCGGCAGGGCAGGGGGTCGGTCGCGTGGCGGCGCTGCACGCCGCTCACCTCCTTCTGGCGGGCGGGGTTCTCGGTGGGACGCGAACGGTGCGGGTCGGCGCTGGAACCGGTGCTGGGGCGGGTGGTGGTGGTGCGCACGGTCATCTCTCTGGGTTCTCTGCGAGGCGGTGGAACTGCCGGGAAGGAGAGCCCGCAGACGCAGAAAGGCCGCGGACCCGAAGTGTCGGGATCCGCGGCCAGGAGAGCGCCGGTCTGGTGCTAGACCGGTGGACTCGTGAGCGTGGTCCCCGAGGACGGGACGGTGGAACGGGCGCCGATGCCGGCGAGGGAGGAGCCCTGGGCGCGCAGGCGGTAGGCCTCCACACCGCCGCGCAGGCGCACGGCGGGGGCGACCGGACGCACTCCACCCGTGGTCAGACCCGGGGTGGAGGCGTGGCTGGGCTTCCAGGTGACGGCGGAGCGGCACAGGGCAGCGGGCGTCGCGTCGAGCGCGGTGCGCATGTCGACGTTCGCGGTCGTGGTGGTGTCCATCGGTGCTGCCCTCCTCTGCGCTGCTCGCGGTGGGCGCGGTCCCCCGCGCGGTGTGCTTCGACTCTAGGGGCAGCCGTCTGGGCGCCACAACGTTTTTTTCCGCTCAGGGCGCAACTGCTCCGCCGGGAAGCACCTGGTGCGGGCGGATCCGTTGTCCCGCAGGGATTCTGCTCGACTCACCCGGCGGTCAGGACCGCCAGGACCTCCTCGCCGTACTTCTCCAGCTTCGCCGGGCCCACCCCCGGGATGCGCGCCAGCGCACCGGTGTCGGCCGGCATCGCCTCGGCGATGGCGGTGAGGGTGGCGTCGGTGAACACCACGTACGCCGGCACCGACGCCGCCCGGCTGGTACCGGCGCGCCACTCGCGCAGGCGTTCGTACACCGCCTCGTCGTAGCTGGAGGGGCAGTCCGCGCAGCGCCCCAGCTTGCGCTCCACCGCGCCCGTCAGCGACGCCCCGCACACCCGGCACAGCACCGGACCCGACCGCCGCGCCGCGCGCGAGGACGCCGCGCGCCCGCGCGCGGCGGCACCGCCGGCGGTCTCGGGCCGCAGGTTGTCCAGGAACCTCGAGGGCTTGCGGCTGGCCCGGCCGCCGGGCGTGCGGGCGTTGGCCCAGGAGATGTGCACGGCCTCACGGGCGCGGGTCACGCCCACGTAGAGCAGCCGGCGCTCCTCCTCGACCTCGTCGGGGGTCTCGGCGAAGGAGATCGGCAGCAGCCCCTCGCTGACGCCGACCAGGTGCACGACGTCCCACTCCAGACCCTTGGCGGCGTGGAAGGAGGCCAGCGTCACCCCGTCGACCGTGGGGGCGTGCTGCGCGGAGGCCCGCTCGGTGAGCTCCTCGACGAGGTCGGCCAGCTGCGCACCGGGGCGGGTGGCCGCCAGCTCGTCGGCCAGCACCACCAGCGCCTGCAGCGACTCCCACCGCTCCCGCACGGACCCCGCCGCGCTGGGGGCGCGCTCGGCCCAGCCCGCCGACGTCAGCACCGCGCGGGTCTCCGCGCCGAGGTCGTGCCCGGGCAGCGCGGCGCGCGTCGCACCGCGCAGCAGCACGACCGCGTCGCGGACCTCCTTGCGGGAGAAGAAGCGCTCCCCGCCGCGCACGACGTAGCCGACGCCGGCGTCGGCCAGGGCGGACTCCAGCGCCTGCGACTGGCCGTTCGTGCGGAACAGGACCGCGACGTCCTTCGCGCTGCGCCCGGCGCGCACCTCCGCGGCGATGCGCGCCGCGACGCCGGCGGCCTCGGCGACGTCGTCGTCGTACGCGGTGAAGGTGGGCGCCGGGCCCGAGGGCCGCTGCGCGATGAGCTCCAGGCGGGCGCGGGCGTGCCGGCCGGTGGCCATCGACAGGACCGAGTTGGCCAGACCCACGACCTCCGGGGTGGATCGGTAGTCGCGCACGAGCCGCACGACGGTCGCGCCGGGGTGGCGGCGGGGGAAGTCCAGCAGGTGCTCGGGGGTGGCGCCGGCGAAGGAGTAGATCGTCTGGCTGGCGTCGCCCACGACGCAGAGGTCCTCGCGCTCGCCCAGCCACAGGTCCAGCAGCCGCTGCTGCAGCGGCGAGACGTCCTGGTACTCGTCGACGACGAAGTGCCGGTACTGCTGGCGCACCGTGGCGGCCACCTCGGGACGCTCGTCGAGGATGCCCGCCGTCAGCAGCAGCACGTCCTCGAAGTCGATGACGGCGCGGTCGGTCTTGACCTCCTCGTAGGTGCGCACCAGGCGCGCCACCGTCGCCAGGTCCAGCCCGCCCGGCTCGCCCCGGCCGGCGCGCGTGGCCGCAGCGACGTAGTCGTCGGCGTCCACGAGCATGACCTTGGTCCACTCCACCTCGGCCGCGAGGTCGCGCACCCGCGCGCGGTCGGACTGCAGCCGCAGCCGGTTGCAGGCGTCGGCCACCAGCGGCGCCTTGTGCTCCGCGAGGTTGGGCAGGGTGCCGCCGATCGCCTGCGGCCAGAAGAACTGCAGCTGGCGCAGGGCCGCGGCGTGGAAGGTGCGAGCCTGCACGCCCGCCACGCCCAGGTCGCGCAGCCGGGTGCGCATCTCCCCCGCTGCGCGCGCCGTGAACGTCACCGCCAGCACCCGGTTGGGCACGTAGGCACCGGAGTGCACGCCGTAGGCGATGCGGTGGGTGATGGCCCGCGTCTTGCCGGTGCCGGCACCGGCGAGCACGCACACGGGGCCGTCGAGGGTCGTGGCGACCTGGCGCTGCTCGGGGTCGAGGCCCTCGAGCACGGAGTCGGCGGACGCGGCGGAGCGGCGGAGGTCGGGAACGGTCGTCATGGCGGGGCCCATCCTCTCAAGCGCCCCGGACGGGCGGGAGCAGGCGGCGCCGACGGGTGTGGACGCACCGGCGGGAAGAGGGGCGGTGGATCCGCGGTTGCAGCCCGCGGAGCGGGAACCACCCGCGACGGAGGAGGAGCAGTGTCGACGATCGAGGCGCCGGCCGCGGGCAGCGTCACCATGTTCACGACGACGTGGTGCGGGTACTGCCGCCGCCTGAAGTCCCAGATGGACCGCGAGGGCATCAGCTACTCGGAGGTCAACATCGAGGAGGTGCCCGACGCGGCCGAGTACGTCATGCAGGTCAACGGCGGCAACCAGACCGTGCCCACCCTGCTCTTCCCCGACGGCTCCGCAGCCACCAACCCCTCCCTCGCCGAGGTGAAGGCGCGCCTGGGCGCCTGAGCAGCCGCGTGAGCACCACCCACCGGCCCACCGGCCCCGCGGAGTTCGCGGGACGGTGGGCCGCGTCGCTGCCGGCCGGTGCGCGCGTCGGCGTCGACGGCGCCGTGGACGCCGACACCGCCTGGTACGCCGCTCACGTGGCCGACGCGCTGCGCGCGGCCGCCCGCCCCGTGCTCGTGACGGTCTGGAGCGGCTTCTGGCGCCCCCGCTCGCTGCGCCTCGAGCACGGCCGCGACGACCCCGACGCCTTCCACGACGACTGGCTCGACGTCGCCGGCCTGCACCGCGAGGTCCTGGACCCCCTCGGCGCGCGCACCGGCCGCTGGTGGGTGCCGTCCCTGTACGACCCGGCCACCGACCGGGCCTCCCGCGCCCCGCGCGAGGCCGTGCCCGACGACGCCGTCCTCGTGCTCGCCGGGCCGTTCCTGCTGCGCGACGAGCTGCGCCGGGGCCTGGACGCCGTCGTGCACCTGTCGACCTCCGACGCAGCGGTGCGCCGCCGGGTGGACCCCACCGACGCCGAGCGGGTCCTGGGCGCCTGGCACCGCTACCTGGCGGAGTCCGACCCCGTCGAGCGCGCCACGGCGGTGCTGCGCTGCGAGGACCCCCGGCACCCCGCGGAGCTGCTGCGCTGACGGCGCTCGCTCACCAGCGGTCGTCGCCCGGGACCGGCAGCGGGCCGCCGAACCACGCCTCGATGAGCCGCCGCGCGATCGACACCGCCGGGGGCGGCAGCACCCGGCCGGCCCGCACCTCCTCGGCGAGCTCCTCGCGGGTGAACCAGCGCGCGAGGGCGATCTCGTCGCCGTCGACCCGGATGTCCGTGGTGACCGCGCGCGCCGCGAAACCCACCATGAGCGAGGCGGGGAACGGCCACGGCTGGCTGCCCAGGTAGCGCACGTCCTCCGGACCGGGGCCGACGACGATCCCGGCCTCCTCCAGCACCTCCCGGCGCACCGTGTCCTCGAAGCACTCACCGGGCTCGACGAAACCCGCCAGCACGGAGTAGCGGTTGGCCGGCCAGACCGGCTGGTGGCCCAGCAGGAGCCGGTCGTCCGGGCTGATCACCGCCATGATCACCGCGGCGTCCGTGCGGGGGAAGTGCTCCTTGCCGTCCGGCTCCCGCTTCACCCAGCCCGCCGACACGGCCTCCAGCGGCTGGCCCGTGCGCGAGGAGAACCGGGTCACCGCGTGCCAGTTGCCCATCGAGACGGCTTCGGTGAGCAGGCCCGCGTCGCGGTCGCCCAGGGCCTCGCCCACCTCCCGCAGCCCCCGCCACTCCTCGCCGCCCGCCGAGCCGTCGGCGACCTCCGGCTCGGCGTCGGCGGAGACCACCGCGACGAACTCCGCGTCCCCGTCGGTGCCGAGGTACAGCACCAGGTCGTCCGCGCCGGGCGGCGGCACCTCGCCCGGGGCGCGCAGCACCAGCTCCAGGCCCTGCGCGGTGCTCACCACCGGCGCCCGGCCGGCGTGCACCCGCAGCACCCGGGTGGCGGCCGAGCTCCACAGCCGCTGCAGCAGGTCCTCCTGCCTGCGGCGCGCGCCCGCCCGGTCCAGCCGCTGGCGGGACAGGGCCAGGTCGCGCAGCGGCGGGGCCGGCAACGCCACCCCACCGGACCCTGTCGAGGCGGTCGAGGCGGCACCGACGGCGTGGTTCGTCACCGCTCCACCCTACGGAGCGCGCCGCGCTCTACCGTTGCCCCGTGCCCACCCGCTCGCCCCAGGTCCTCGCCGCCCTCGCCACCGCCGCCGTCCCCGGTCTCGAGGTCGTCGCCGCGGGCCCGGCGGAGACCGACGGCGCGGACTTCGACGTCGCCGTCGTGGTGGACGCCGCGGAGCGCCGCTTCACCGTGCGCGCCCCCCGGCGCCCCGCCGCAGCCGCGGCCCTGGACGCCGAGCTGGAGCTGCTGTCCGGGCTGCACGAGCCGCTGCCGTTCGCGGTGCCCCGCGCCGCCGGCACCGTCGCGCTCGGCGAGGGCGGGCGGTGCGTGGTGACCCCCCAGCTGCCCGGCAGCCCCCTGCACCCGGAGGACCTGCGACCTGGCCCCGGCCTGGCGCGCTCGGTCGGCACGGGCCTGGCGGCCCTGCACCAGATCGACGTCGCGGTCTTCGCCGACGCCGGCGTGCCCGTCTACGACGCCGAGGAGTACCGACGGCGGCGGCTGTCCGAGCTGGACCGCGCCGCCGCCACCGGCCACGTCCCCCCGCGGCTGCTGACCCGCTGGGAGGTGCTCATGGAGGACGTCGCGCGCTGGCGCTTCGCCGCCACGCCGGTGCACGGCGACCTCGTCGGCGAGCACGTGCGCACCGACGGCAGCGCCCTGACCGGCATCACCGGCTGGGTGGACGCCAAGGTCGCCGACCCCGCCGACGACTTCGCCTGGCTGGCCGTGGGGGCCGACCCCGACGCGCTGGAGTCGGTCCTGGAGGCGTACGCCCACGCCCGCCACGACCCCCTGGACCCCGACCTGCTGCTGCGGGCGCGCCTGGCGGGCGAGCTGGCCCTGGCCCGGTGGCTGCTGCTGGGCCTGCGCACCGAGGACGAGGAGATCGTCGAGGACGCCCGGCGCATGCTCGACGACCTCGACGCCCACGCCGACGCCGTGCCCCTGGGGATCTGAGCTGCCCGGGACCGCGCGGCGCCTGCGCGTGGCGTCGGTCAACGCCGCCTCGGGGCGCGACCTCGCCACCGGGCGCGTCGACACCGACAGGCTCGCCGCGGCCGTGGCCGCCCTGGGCGCCGACGTCGTGGCCGTGCAGGAGGTCGACTCCCTGCTGCCCCGCAGCGGCGGTGCCGACCAGACGGCGGTCCTCGCCCGCGCCTGCGGGGTGCGCCGCGACGGGGCCCGCTTCGCCGCCGCGGTGCACGGCACGCCCGGGGCACCGGGCTCCTTCCGGCCCGCCGCGGCGACCGTGCCCGGGGAGCCGTCCTACGGCGTGGCGCTGCTGTCGCGGCTGCCCGTGCTGGAGTGGCGGGAGCTGCGGGTGGCGGCCGGTTCGGCGCGCCTGCCGCTGGTGCTGCCGCCCGGCGCCGGCCGGCGGCTGCGGCTCGTCCCCGACGAGCCGCGCGCCGTCGTGGCCGCCGTCGTCGACGCCCGCGCGCCCGGCGCCGGCGGCGGGTCGCGCCCGGTGAGCGTGCTGGGCACCCACCTGTCGTTCTCCCCCCTGCGCGCGGTGGCGCAGCTGCGCGAGCTGCGGCGCTGGGCGCAGGACCTGCCGCGGCCGCTGGTCCTGCTGGGCGACCTGAACCTGCCGCCCGGCGTCGTGGGGCGCGTGCTGCCGTGGCGCCCGCTGGTGGCGGGACCCACGTTCCCCGCCCCCGCGCCGCGCGTCCAGCTGGACCACGCGCTGGCCGACGGGCTGGCGCCGGACGCGCGCACCGCCGGGCGCGTCGAGCGGGTCGGCGGCAGCGACCACCGCGCGGTCGTCGTGGACCTGGACCTGTGAGGCGCACCGCCGGGGCTGGAGGGTGACGGGCGGGGTCAGACCTCCCGGTCGGCCACCGGCACCGACGTCACCAGGCGTTCGAGGTCCTCGGCGCCGAACAGGTCCACCGGCCGGACCGTCTCCCCGGTGGAGGCGTAGAAGAACGCCGCGCTGACGTCCTCCAGCGGCACCCCGTGCCAGCGCGACCACGCCAGGCGGTACACGGCCAGCTGCACGTCGCGGGCCCGCGCCGCCTCACCGGCCGGCGGCCGGCCCGTCTTCCAGTCGACAACGTCCCAGCGGGCCCGCCCGTCGGGTCCCGGGGCGCGGAAGACCGCGTCGATGCGCCCGCGCACCGCGATGCCCGCCACCGGCGTCTCCACCGACACCTCCACCGCCACCGGGTCGCGCTCGGCCCACTCGCTGGCCAGGTAGTGCCGCTGCAGCGCCGCCAGCTCGCGGTCGTCGGCGGCGTCCTCGTCGGCGGCGCCGGGCAGGTCCGTCAGGTCCAGCAGGGAGCTGGCCGTGAACCGGTGCTCCAGCCAGGCGTGGAACGCGGTGCCGCGGCGCGTCGCGGGGCGCGGCTGCTGCGGCACCGGGCGGCGCAGCTGCAGCGCCAGCGAGTCGCGGTCCTGCGCCAGCGCCACCAGCCGCGAGGCCGACAGGTGCGCCGGGAGCAGCACGCCGCCGGTGGTCCCGGCCGCCGCGCGCTCGGTGAGCAGCAGCTCCACCTGCTGCGCCCAGCCGTCGACCTCCGGGTCCGGCGCCCCGCCCGGCGCCGCGCCCCTCCCCGGCTGCGCCGCGGCCGCGCGGACCGCCGCGGCACCCGCCTCGACCTCGCCGCGGCGCGACGCCAGCGGGTCCACCGGCCACACCACGCGCTGCGGCACGGACGTGCGGGGGTTGGGCGTGCCTGCCTCCGGCGCGGGCGCCGGAGGCAGGCTCACCAGGCCGGGCAGCGACGGGGTCTGCAGGACCTCCCGCAGGAACCGCGACGGCTCCCGCGGCTTCGCGGCGTCGTCCCAGTGGGCACCGCTGAGCAGCAGCTCCTCCTTGGCCCGGGTGAACGCCACGTAGGCCAGGCGCCGTTCCTCGGCCATCTCGTGCTCGCCGCACGCCTCCCGGAACCGCTCGCGCTCGCCGTCCAGCTCCTTCTGCGTGCCCACCCCGTCGACGTCGAGCACGGGCAGGTGCGCCGCGTCGCCGCGCAGCGGGTACGGCAGCACCCCCAGCCCGCTCAGCCACCCCGACGACGTCTCGCCGCCGGCGGGGAAGACGCCCTCCACCAGTCCGGGCACCGCCACCACGTCCCACTCCAGGCCCTTGCTGGCGTGCACCGTGAGCAGCTGCACCGCGTCGGAGGAGACGTCCACCGCGCCGGGTTCCAGGCCCCGCTCGCGCGCCTCGGCCGCCTGCAGCCACGACAGGAAGCCCCCCAGGCCCGGGCGCCGGGCGCTGGCCGAGAAGGACGCTGCGGCGTCGGCCAGGGCGTCCAGGTGCGTGCGCCCGAACGCCGGGGAGCTGCCCGGGCGGGCGGCGACCTCCACGTCCAGCACCAGCGCGCGCTCGACCTCGCCCACCAGCTCCGGCACCGGCAGGTGGGTGCGGGCGCGCAGGTGCCGCAGCACCCCGGCCAGCCGGGCCAGCCGGGCGTGCGCGCGCGGCGACAGGCCGCGCCCCGCGGAACCCCGCCACGACGGCGGCGGCAGCTCGTCCAGCGCCTCCACCAGGCTGGCGTCCTCCACCTCGTCGGGCAGGACCACGGTCCCGCCCCCCGCCGGGGCGCCGGCCGCCTCCGCGGCGCCCGGGTCCGCCGGGTCCGCCGGGTCCGCCGGGTCACCGCCGGAGCGGCCGCTGCGCACCCGCTGGAGGTGCCGCGCCCACTCCCCCAGCGCCGCGAGGTCGCGCGGCCCCAGCCGCCAGCGCGCCCCCGTCAGCAGACGGGCCAGCTGGTCGCCGCGACCGGGGTCGTGCAGGACGTGCAGGGTCGCCACGACGTCGACGACCTCGGGCGTGGACAGCAGCCCGCCCAGCCCGACGACCTCCACCGGCACACCCGCGTCGCGCAGCGCGCGCTGCAGCACCGTGAACTGGCTGCGCTTGCGGCACAGCACCGCGGCGGTGCGCCGCGGGCGCGGCGAGGCGCCCGGCACCTTCCGCTCCACGGCCAGGCGTTCCGAGTCGGCGCGCCACACCTCCGCCAGACGGGCCGCGACCTCGGCAGCCTCCTCCTCCACCGTCGCGGCGAACCCCGTGCGCACCCGGCCGGTGCCGGCCCCCGGGCGCGGGCGCAACCGCACCACCGCTGCGTCCGCGCCCGCCGACAGCGGCTCGGCGACCACGTTGGCGGCCGCGAGCACCGCCTCGTCGTTGCGCCAGCTCGTGGCCAGGGGCGCCACCCGCGCCGGGGAGTCGTCGGCGCGGCGGAACTGCGCCGGGAAGCTCGCCAGGTTCCCCGCGCTGGCACCGCGCCAGCCGTAGATCGACTGGTGCGGGTCGCCCACCGCCGTGACCGGGTGCCCGTCGCCGAACAGCGCCCGCAGCAGCGTCAGCTGCGCGTAGCTGGTGTCCTGGTACTCGTCCAGCAGCACCACGCGGTGCGCGGCGCGCTCAGCGGCGGCCACCGCCGGCACCTCCCGCGCCATCCGCGCCGCGAGCTGCACCTGGTCGCCGAAGTCGAGCTGCTCGGCGTCGCGCTTGCGGCGGGCGTACTCGACCAGCAGCGGCACCAGCGAGCGGCGCGCCCGCTGCACCGCCAGCACCTCGCGGACCTTCGCGTACGGCTCCCCCGGCACGTGGGCGCCCAGCTTCGCGACCGCCTTGTCGTCCTTGGGCAGGACGCGCACCCGGGCCTCGAAGCGCTCCACGAAGCGCTCCACGTCGCCGGGTTCCACGAGGTGCTCGGCGCACTCGCCGGACAGCTCCACCAGCGCCGCGGTGACGGTGGAGGGCGCCACCTCCACGCCGGGCAGGTCCCCGCGCCAGCTCTCCACGACCTCCGCGGCCAGCTGCCAGGTGCCGGCCTCGGACAGCACCGTGGACTGCGGCTCCACCCCCAGGCGCAGGCCGTGGTCGGTTACCAGGGAGGCCGCGTAGGCGTGGTAGGTGGACACGACCGGCTCGCCGTCACCCAGACCGTCACCGGCGGCCGGCCCGCCCAGGCCCCGCGCCCGCAGCGCCCGCAGCCGCTTGCGCACCCGCTCGGCCAGCTCGCCGGCGGCCTTACGGGTGAAGGTCAGGCCCAGCACATGCTCGGGCGCGACCAGCCCGTTGGCCACCAGCCAGACCACCCGGGACGACATGGTCTCGGTCTTGCCCGAGCCGGCGCCGGCGACGACCAGCAGCGGCTCGACGGGCGCCTCGATGACGGCGACCTGCTCGGGTGTGGGCCGTGGACGGCCCAGCCGTTCGGCGATCTCCTCGGCGCCCAGGCGCGGCGCGCGCCGCCCACCGAGGTGCGCGGCGCTGCTCGTCGTGCTGCTCGCCGTCGTGTTCGTCACCGTCCGTCCTCCTCGCACACGCTGCGGCCGGCGTCCTGGGCGGGGCAGCTGCTGCGCACCGGGCAGGAGGTGCAGTGCGGCCCCACGACGGCCTCGAACACCGGTGCGGCCATCCCCTCGGCCGTCCGGGCGACCAGGTCGGCCGCCCAGCGCGGGTCCTCGCCGGCACCCAGCGTCTCCTGGCGCTGCACGGCGACCTTCTTGTGGCTCGTGCCCAGCTGGACCAGGGCCGCACCGCCGGTGCCCGCCGCGTGCGGGGCGAACGCGCCCTCCTCCGCCACCAGCTGGTACACGCCCAGCTGCGGGTGGCGCTCCAGCTCCGCCTTCGACGGCGGCGTGCGGCCCGTCTTGAGGTCCACCACCACCGCGCGGCCCTGCGCGTCGAGCTCCAGGCGGTCCACCCGGCCGCGCACCCGGGCCCGGCCGACGACCACGTCGACGTCCTGCTCCACCGCCACGAGCGCGCGGCCCTCGGCGCGCACCTGCCGGTGGTACTCGGCGAGCTTGAGCAGCATCCCGTCGGCCCGGGTGCGCAGCCGCGAGGTCACCCACCCGTCGGGCAGGCCCAGCGTCGGCCACAGCACGTCCAGGCGCCGCTGCAGCTCGGCGGCGTCGGCGTCCGGCGCCTCGGAGGCGATGCGGTGCACGAGGTTGCCCAGCGACTGCACGCCCGAGTCGCCCGGGCGCGCGCCGGAGGAGTCCAGCAGCCAGCGCAGGCCGCACCGCTCGAAGGACTCCACCCGCGACGGCGAGACCGGCACCTGCTCGCCGTCCTCGCGCAGGGGGGCGTCGTCGGTGAGGTCGTCCACGCCGTACCAGTCGGCCGGGTCCGCGCCGGGCACCCCCGCGGCGACCAGCTGTGCCAGGTGCCGGGCGGCAGCGGCGCGGCGAGCGGGCGTCTCCGCGGCCGGCGGCGCGCACACCACCTGCCGCAGGCGGGCCACCAGCGCCGGCAGCGACACCGGCCGCGGCACCGGCGTCAGCGGGCGCTCGCCCTCCTCGTCCAGCTCCTCCTCGGCCCCCTCGGGCCGGGCGGCGGCCTCGACGAGGTCGACGAACGCCGACGGGCGCTCGTCCTCGGCGCGCACGGCCGTGACGACCAGCTCGTCGCGGGCGCGGGAGACCGCCACGTGGAACAGCCGCAGCTCGTCCTCCAGGACGGCGCGGCGCGCTCCGGGACCGTCGGCGTCGCGGCCCTCGACGACATCCACGAGCGCCTGGGCGCCCAGCACGGAACCGCGCAGGCGCAGGTCGGGCCACACGCCCTCCTGCACGCCGGCCACCACCACGAGGTCCCACTCGCGGCCCACCGCGCCCTGCGGGGTCGTCAGGGTCACCGCGCCGGTGTCCGGGGCGCGGTCGGCGAGGGTGTCCTCGGGGACCTCCGCCGAACGCATCTGGTCCAGGAACCGCTCCGCGCCGCCGGTGCCGGGGAAGCGGTCGACGAAGCGGCCGGCGGCCTCGAAGAGGGCCAGCACGGCGTCCAGGTCGCGGTCGGCGCGGGCCGCGTCGGCGCGCGCGGAGGCGCCGCGGGCCAGCGCGGCGCGCTGCCAGCGCGGACCGAGGCCGCTCGCCTCCCACAGCGCCCAGAGCACCCGCTCCGCGTCGGCGTCCTCCTCGCGGGCGGCGGCCCGTCCGGCCTGCAGCACCGCGGCCAGCCGCTCGGCGGGGCGCAGCGCCTCGTCGTCGCCGGCCAGCAGCGCGACGTCGGCCGTGGCCGGGTCGTCGGCGCCGCGGGCGCCGGCGAGCACCCCGGCCAGCGCGGAGGCCAGCACCGCGTCGCTGCTGCGCCCGCCGCCGGCGGCGAGCTCGGCGCGGCGCAGGCACTGCCGCAGCCGGCGCAGCGCCACGACGTCGGCCCCGCCCAGCGGGGAGGTGACGAGCTCGCGCGCCACCTCGGCGGTGAAGGTCGACGGGCGCAGCACCGCCTCCATCGCCGTCAGCAGCGGGTGCACGGCCGGCTCGTCGCGCACCGGCACCTCCGCCTGCGGCACCGCCAGCGGGACCCCGGCCGCGACCAGGCCGCGCCGCAGCGCCGCCGTGTGCCCCGCCGAGCGCACCACCACGGCCATCGACGACCAGGGCACCTGCTCCAGGAGGTGCCGCCTGCGCAGCAGCTGGGCGATCCACGCGGCCTCCTGCGTGGGCGAGGCGAGCACCGCCACGTCCACCCCGCCGGGCACCGGCCCCGCGCCGGGCCGGCGGCCCGGCAGCGCCGCGCGCTGCGGCGCACCGCCCAGCGCGCCGATGCGGGTCGCGACGGCGGACGTCACCGCCCTCACCAGCGGCTGCTGGCGGTGCGCGGTGCCGAGCACCACCGTGGGCGCCGGGCCGCCGTCGGCGGCGCGGAAGCGGTCCGCCAGCGCCGAGGCGGTGCGGGCGTCGGCGCCGCGGAAGCCCTGCGTCACCGAGTCGGGGTCGCTGACGAGCAGCAGGTCGCGCCCGCCGCCGGCCACGGCCTCGACCAGGCGCAGACCGGCCTCGGACAGCTCCTGGGCGTCGTCCACCGCCACCAGCTGCCAGCGGTCGCGCTCGGCGGCCAGCGCCTCCGGGGACTCCAGCAGCTGCGCGACGGCCTCGTCGACGACGCCCGCGGGGTCGTAGGCGTTGGCGCGCGCGGGGTCGAAGGCGGTCACGCCGACGTACTCGCCGAGCACGGAGGCCGCGGCCGCCCACTCCGGCCGGCCGTGCCGGGCCGCGAGGTCGGCGAGGTCCTGCGGCGCCAGGCCGCGCTCGACGGCGCGCATCAGCAGGTCGCGCAGCTCGTTGCGGAAGCTGCGCAGACCCCACGCCTCGCGCGGCACGTCCGAGGGCCAGTCCGGGGCGCGCACCGCGCTCGCGCGCCCCGCGGCGGCGAGGGCGTGGCCGAACGCCTCGGTGACGTCGTCGCCGGTGGCGGTCGCGTCCAGGTGCCCGGCCAGCAGCTCGGCGAGGATCGCGTCCTGCTCGGCGCCGGAGATGAGGCGCGGCGGCGGGTCGCCCCGGCGGGCGTGCACCGCGCGCAGCAGGCCGAAGGCGTAGGCCTGGGGCGTGCGCGCCGCGGGCTGGCCCAGCGTGCGGCGCAGGGCCAGGGACAGCTCGTCGCGCAGCGCGCCGGCCTCGCGCCGGCTCGGCGCCAGCACCAGGACGCGGTCGGGGGCGACGCCGTCGCGCTCGACCCGGGCCGCGACCAGGGCCCGCAGGGTGCTCGTGCGGCCGGTGCCGGGCGCGCCGCGCAGCACCACCGGGCCGCTGCCGGGCCGGGTCGCCACCACCGCGCGCTGGGTCCCGTCGAGCTCGTGCCCGGCCCCGCCCGCGGCCGGGCCGCGCCGCAGCAGCGGGACCGCCGGCCCCCGGGGCACCCCGCCGGGTCCCGGCCACCCGCCGGGGGGCGTCCCGCCGCCCCGGCCGCCCCCGCTCCCCGCACCCTCCGTCAGCACACCGCTCATGCCACCACACGCCCCCGACACGGCCACGCCGCGCTCACGGCCCGCGCGGTCGCCGTCACGCTCCGCCGGGGCCGGGGAGGTCGAACCCCGAGGCGTCCCAGCGGGCGCTGCGCAGGTCCACCCTGACCAGGGCGGGGTCGGCGTCGTCGCGGCGCAGCGGCGTGCCCTCCGCCCGCCAGCGCTCCACCGCGCGCGGCGCCAGCGGCGGTGCCGCGCTGCCGTCGGCGCGCAGCACCCGCCACCAGGGCACGCCGGAGCCGAAGCGGCGCAGCACGTCGCCCACGAACCGCGGGCCGCGGTCGCCGACGACCTCCGCCACGTCGCCGTAGGTCAGGACGCGGCCGGCCGGGACGGCCTCGACCACCTCGAGGACCTCCTCCGCGCGGACGGGCAGGGCCAGCGGGTCGCGGGCGCGCACGGCCGACCTCAGGGGTGGGGCCAGGGGTTGGGCAGGGCGCCGTCCAGGCCCTTGGTCTGCTGCACCATCACCGGCGCGAGCCGGCCGGGGCCGGGGTTGGGCTCGTGACCGTGCCCCAGCAGGTGCCCGACCTCGTGGTTGACGAGGTACTGGCGGTAGCCGGTGCGGTCCTCGCCGTAGTCGGGGATCGCCTCCACCCAGCGGTACCAGGTCAGCACCGCCGCGTCGCCCACGCGGCACGAGAGGGTGCCCATCGTGCGCAGCGGCCGGCACAGCGCGGCTGAGGTGTCGGGGGTGGCGAGCACGAGGCGGAACTCGGCGTCGCCGTCGGTGCGCTCGAAGCTCACCGTCCCCCCGGCGCCCCAGCCGCGGGGGTCGTTGAGCACGGCGAGGGCGAAGTCGGCGAACCGGGCGGGGTCGACCAGACCGGCGGCGTGGAGGTCGTGCTCGACCTCCACGCGCAGGGTGCGCACGTGCGCCGAGGCGGGCGCCGGCGAGGAGCCGGGCACCACCTCCAGCGCGCCGCCCCCGGCCTGCGGCACCTGCCGCTGCAGGACCCCGGCGGCCACGTCGGCCTCGGTCAGGCCCGGCGGCAGCGTCGGGGTGGGGGTGGGGGTCGCGGTGGGGGTCGCGGTGGGCGCGGGGGCGGTGCCCGGCGGGGCGGCCGAGGCGGCCGAGCGCGCTGCGCCGCCGGGACCGGTGCAGCCGGCGCCGGCGAGGGCCGCGGCCCCGGCGAGCAGCAGACCCCGGCGGGAGGGCGGGCGTCGGGCGGCGGGCGGGCGTCCGGCGATCACGCACCGAGCATGCCACCCGCGCCGGCGGGCCGTCCCCGTCCGCTGGCGGCGAACTCACCGCGCACCGGCGCGGTCCACGGGCACGGCTCCGACTAGCCTCGCGGGACGACCGCACCCCCGAGCACGGGTGGTGCCGGCCCGATCGACGACCCCGGGAGGGACAGCGGTGGAGGTTCGCATCGGCGTGCAGAACGTGGCGCGCGAGCTGGTGTTCGAGTCGGCCCAGACCAGCGAGGAGATCGCGTCCGCGGTCGACGCGGCGCTCAGCGACGGCGGCGTCCTGCGGTTGAAGGACGAGAAGGGCCGCACCGTGGTGGTTCCCGCCACCTCGCTCGGCTACGTGGACATCGGCGCCGCGGAGGTGCGCAAGGTCGGTTTCGGCCTGTCCTGACCCCCACCGGCACCCCCGCCGGCCCGGCCCCGGCGGTTCCACGGCGCCGCGGGCGCGCACCGGTGCGCGCCC